>CADAHU010000100.1 GCA_902787835.1 uncultured Eubacteriales bacterium | reverse complement strand
AACATTATTCTACCGCATTTGCCGGGCTCTTTACAGTGCCTGGCTCTTTTTGTACATAAAAAGGACTGCCTCCTAATGAGACAGCCCCTTTTTCTGTGTCCAGCGGTGCGCTTTGCGCACCGCGTGGCCAGCGAAGCTGGCCTTGCCCGGGGCCTTCCGGCCCTCCCTCCGCTGAAAACCGGCCCAAGGGCAGGTTTTCCGGGCGCTACGGGCCCTGGAACGGTGGCAGGCGTTAAAGCCAGTTGGCGAAAATCCAGCAACGGGAGCGGCGACAGCGCAGCCTTCTTCGGTTCCTTCTTGGGCTCCAAGAAGGAACGCCCCCGTCAAACCCAGTTGGCGGAAAACCCGCAGCATCAGATGCCCGTCAGATCCGCTCACTGCCCAAAGTACTCGATCCCCCGCAGCACCTCCGGCTCGCGCACATCGCGGGCGGAAGTGAACATGCGGCGGGTCAGGATGGAGCCGTTGCGGTAGTAGAGGCATACCAGCGGGCAATCCTGCCAGAACAGGTTCTGGATTTCCTTCAGCGCCTGGCTGTAGGCTGCGTAATCCATGGCCCCGCGCAGCTTGGTCTGGATCAGGGAATCCATATCGCCGGATTTGTAGCGCATATAATTGCCCGTATTGCCGGAGATCAGCAGATAGCCGGGATCGGGGGTAAAATCGATGTTATAGGCCGCAAGACACAGGTCGTAGGAGCCGGCCTTCAGCTTTTCGGCGGCCTCCTTATAGGTCAGGGTGGTCACAGAGCACTCGATGCCCACCTCCAGCAGGCTGTCGGAGATGCGGTTGGCCACCTCCACCCGCACGCTGTTGTCCTGCTCCTCATACACGTAAAAACGCAGATGCAGGTTGGCCTGCTTGCCGTTGACGGTCCGGGTGCGCACCTGATTGCCGGCGGCGCTTTCCGTAAACTGATCCCAGCCCGCCTCATCCAGCAGCTGATTGGCCCGCTGTTTGTTGTATTCCTGCTGATAGGGCGCGTCCCAATAGGTCCAGGTGCCGGGAATCAGCGGCGTATCGGTGCGGGTGACCATGCCATAATATACATTGTTTACGATATCGTCCATATCGATCATATAGCGGATGGCCTGGCGGACCCGCACATCATTCAGCTCGGAGGCGCTGTTGTTCATCAGCAGCGTTTCCAGCTGGGTGGTGCGGAAATCGATGTTGTAGCTGCTCACGCCCGTGCGGTACTGGGCGGCGGTAATGGCCCGGGTCAGCACCGCGTCCACGTTGCTGTATTCATAGGCGGAGATCAGCTCCCGGCTGGTGCTGAAAAAATTGACCAGGATCTGTCGGTTTTCCGGCAGGTTCTGCCGCCATCCGCTGTAAGCGGAGAGCAGCATATAGGTGCCCGGCTCAAAGATATCCAGGTAGTACGCGCCGGTGCCCACCGGGTTATCGGCCTGCACCTCGCTGGCCTTGAGCACCGGGAAGGTCATGGCGAACAGAAAGCCGTAATTGGCGCGGTTTGTGCGCACCACCACCGTGCGGGCGTCGCTGGCCTCGATGGAGGTTATAAAATACTTGAGCGTCTGATAGCGGCCCTGGCCCTCCTCCGCCAGCCGCAGGATCTCCTGGGCGGTGGCGGCCACATCATAGGCCGTCAGCGTTGTGCCGTCGTGGAAGCGGGCGTCCTCCCGCAGGTAAAAAAACCAGGTTTTGCCATCGGTGCTGCTGGTATAGCGCTCCGCCAGGCAGGGCTGGGGCTGATAATTATCGTCCAGGTACATGAGCCCCTCGTAGATCAGATCGGTAATGGACATGAACTCCCGCTCCACCGGCGTCAGCGGATTCACCCGGGTGGTGGCCACCGATATGATGCCGATGTGCAGGCCCACGTCGGTCAGGAAGGAGGCCCCGGCGGCCCGGGGGATCAGCAGCAGGCAGAGCGCAAGCGCCAGCAGGCGCTTACACCGGGTCCGGATAAAAATGCTGATAGTAGATCGCATAGGCGTCGTAAACCTTTCCCGCGTAATACCGCGTATCCTCCATGGGGATCTCGTCCAGCTGCAGGTTTTGCTGGTCGGCAGCGTAGTTCATGATCCACAGCTTCACGTTGTTGGGCCCGGCGTGGTAGGCGCAGGCCATCTCGATGGGATCGCCGTCGAAAATCCGGCTCAGGTAGCCCAGATACCAGCAGCCGTAGCGGATGTTGGTTTCCGGGTTGTACATATCGTCAAAGGTGGCGGCGCTGTCGCCCAGGGCGGAGCGCACCTGCTCAAAAGTATTGGGCATCAGCTGCATCAGCCCCCGGGCGCCCACATTGCTGGTGGCCCTGGGGTCATAGCTGCTTTCCCGCAGGATGACGGCGGCTACGAAGGCCGGCTCGATGCCGTTCTGCAGGGCGTATTTTTCGATCCAGGGCTTGGTCTCGTTGACGGTGTGGCGGGCGACCAGCTGCTCATAGGCCGCTTCCTCCGCCGCCCGCTGGCTGCGCAGATCGGCCAGCTCCTTGCGCGCGGAGACCAGCCGGAAGGCTTCAAAGGCCAGCACCAACAAGAGAATCAGGATCACCAAACGCAGCGCGCCGGATGCCTTTTTTTTCGCGGGCCGGGCCTTTTCCGGCTGCTCCGTCTGGGCGGCGGGAGTGGCCTGCCTGGGCGCGTTGTACCGTGCCCGGGGGCGCAGAGCGGAGGGCGTTTGCTGCTGGGCGTGCTTATCGCTGCGCCGGCTGCGGGGAACGGGTCGCATATCATTCATGGGCAAGCCTCCTTTGCAGATCGCGCAGCAGGCTGCGCACCCGATGTCGGGTGGCTGCCCGGCTGCCCATGGTGCTGATTTGGTGCTGCGCGCGGGCTTTCTTTTCGCTCAGCGGCAGCTGGCTGTCGATGCGCGCCTGGGCAGCCGCCGCATCCAGACGATCCCGGCGCATCACGCGGTGCAGCTGCTCCTGGGCCGTAATATAAACGCACCAGACCTCGTCGCACCGGCTGTCCATGCCGGTCTCATACAGCAGCGGCACATCCCAGCCCACGATGGGCGTATGGGCGGCCTCCGTATCCCGCAGCATCCGGTCCATGATCAGGGGATGGAGGATGGCCTCCAGCGCCCTGCGCTTTTCATCATCGGCAAAAACCACGGCGCCCAGCGCCCGACGGTTCAGCTGATCCCCGTCAAAAACGCTGTCGCCAAAGGCAGTGCGGATGGCGGGCAGCGCTTCGCCGCCCTGCGCCGTGAGGGCGCGGGATACGGCGTCGGCGTCCAGCACCGGCACGCCCAGATTGCGCAGCTGCTGCGCCACGTGGCTCTTTCCGCAGGCGATGCCGCCCGTGAGCCCTAAAATAAACGGTTTATTTGGTTTCATACCAGCTGTGTCCTGTCTTGACCTCGGCCACCAGGGGCACGGAAAGGGTGATCACGTTTTCCATGCATTCCTTCAGCAGCCGGGACGCGGCTTCCGCCTCCTGCTCGGGGGCCTCGAGGATCAGTTCATCGTGCACCTGCAGGATCAGCTTGCTCTGCAGCCCGGCCTTCTGCAGCGCGTCGTATACGCGCACCATGGCCAGCTTGATGATGTCCGCAGCCGTGCCCTGCACCGGGGTGTTCATGGCGGCGCGCTCGCCGAAGGAGCGCATGTTATAATTGGAAGATTTAAGCTCCGGCAGCTTGCGGATGCGGCCAAAGAGCGTGCGGATCTCGCCCTGGGCATAGCCCTCGGCTTTCTTTTGATCCATAAAGGCCTTGACGCCGGGATAGGCGGCAAAATAGCGTTCGATGAAGGCCGCGGCCTCCTTGCGGCTCATGCCGGTATTGCGGGCCAGACCAAAATCGCTGATGCCGTACACCAGGCCGAAGTTGACCGCCTTGGCGTGGGAGCGCATCTGCGGGGTGACCTCGGCAATATCGATGCCCGCTACCTCGGCCGCTGTGCGCGCGTGGATATCCTGCCCCTGGCGGAAGGCGTCCACCATGGCCGGATCACCGGAAAAATGCGCCAGGATGCGCAGCTCGATCTGGCTGTAATCAGCGTCGATCAGCACGCAACCGGGCTTGGCCACAAAGGCGCGGCGGATCTCCCGGCCCATATCGGTGCGCACGGGGATGTTCTGCAGGTTGGGCTCGGCACTGCTGATGCGGCCCGTGGCGGTGCCGGTCTGATCAAAGAAGGTGTGGATGCGGCCCTCGCCGTCCACCTTGCGGATCAGCGCGTCGATGTAGGTGCCGTGCAGTTTGCTGACCTGGCGGTATTCCAGGATAGCCGGGATGGCAGGATGGGCCTCCCGCAGGTTCTCCAGCGTCTCGGCATCGGTGGAAAAGCCCTTGCTGGTCTTGCGGCCCGCCTTGAGGCCCAGTTTTTCAAACAGCACCTCGCCCAGCTGCTTGGGGCTGTTGATGTTGAATTCGCCCACGCCGCACAGGGCGTAAATGCTGTCCCGCAGCTCATTTTCCCGGGCGGAAAGCCGGGCGCCGATTTCCCGCAGCACGTCGGTATCCACCTGGAAGCCCACGCGCTCCATATCAAAGAGCACGCGCATCAGCGGCAGCTCGATCTCCCGGTACAGCTTTTCCACGTCCAGGGCCCGCATCTGGGCCTGCTGCCGCAGCCGCAGCGCCCATACGCCCGAGGCGTCGGCATCCGCAAAGGCGGAAAGGTGGTAGCTCTTTTCCTGGGGGTTCAGGGCGTAGGCCGCCAGCATGGTATCAAAGGCGATCTCCGGCAGCGGCAGCCCCCGGTCGTCCAGCAGGTGCAGCAGGTGCTTGCCGTCATGGGTGATCAGCGGCTTTTGCCAGGCGGGCGCGGCATCCTGCAGCGGATCGCCGCCCATCCCGGGCAGATCAAACAGCCCCACCTGGCCGCCCAGCGCGCCGCGCAGCCGCTCCGGGCCACCGCACAGCGTCAGTTCTTCCTCGCTGGCAAAAACCGCCAGATCGGCGGAGGCTTCGCAGAGCTTTGCCGCGGAATCGGCGGTGAGCTCCGCCCAATCCGAAAACCGGATCTCCTGCGCTTCTTCCGGAACCACCGCTTCTTCGCCCTGCTCCTGGAGCACCCGGGTTGCGATGGTGTTCAGCCCGTATTTGCGCAGCGCGCCCACGCCACCGGATAGCCTGTGCGTTTCACAGGCGTCATAGCGCACGGTCAGCGGGATATCGCGCTTGATGGTGGCCAGCCATTTGGAGAACCGCGCCTGATCGGCGTTGCCGCGCACCTTTTCTCCCAGCTTGCCCTTGATCTCATCGCCGTGGGCCAGCACGTTCTCCAGCGTTTCATACTGATCCAGCAGCTTGACCGCCGTCTTTTCGCCCACGCCGGGCACGCCGGGGATGTTGTCGCTGCTGTCGCCCATCAGGCCCTTGAGGTCTGTGATCTGGGCAGGGGTTACGCCGAAAAGCTCCTTGACCCGGGCGGGGGTGCACTCCTCCACCTCGCTGATGCCCTTGCGGGTGAGCAGCAGGGTGATCTCGTCGTCCACCAGCTGCAGGGCGTCCCGATCGCCGGTGAGCAGCAGCGCGTCGATGCCTTTTTCCCGGCACTGCAGGGACAGCGTGCCCAGGATATCGTCGGCCTCGTAGCCCGTCAGGCTCAGCACGCCCAGCCCCATGGCGGTCAGGATCTCCTTGATGGAATCAAACTGCGGGCGCAGCTCGTCCGGCGTGCGGGCGCGCCCCGCCTTGTATTCCGCATACTCGGTATGGCGGAAGGTGGGGGCGTGCTCGTCAAAGGCCACGGCACAGTAACGCGGCGCGCGCTCCCGCAGGCAGCGCAGCAGCATATTCAAAAACCCGTGCAGGGCGTTGGTATACGTGCCGTTGTAATCCATCAGCGGCAGGGCGTGGAAAGCCCGGTGCATCAGGCTGTTTCCGTCCACAATCAAAAAGGTATCGCGCATAGGGTACACCTCCGTCATTCTATTGTAACACATTTTCGGCGAATATACAAAGTAAACATGTGCCATAATACGGGCGGAGGAAAGATTATGCGCCGTAAGATGGAAAAATGGGGGCAGGGCGTCCTGGCTGCGCTGTGTATCGGCAGCATCCTGTTCGCCGCCCTGTATACCCGCCAGGAGGATATCCGCAACGCTGCCGCCCGCAACGCCGCCGCCAGCCGGGATGAAACGCTGGAGGAGGCGCAGGCGTCGCCAGTCTGGCAGCTGCCGGTGGAAGGCGCGGAGCTGGGGGAATATCGCGGCGCAACGCGCGCAGCGGGCGGGCTGTGGACGCTTGATCCCTGGGTGCGCTGCGCTGCGGCCGTCGGGCAGGGCGTGCGCGCCATGGGCGCGGGCACGGTGCTGGAGGCGGCGGGGGATCAGGTGCGCATCGGCCATGCGGGGGATACCGAGACCCGCTACCGGCTGCTGCGGGGACTGCGCGTGCGGGAGGGCGATAGCGTAGCCGCCGGGCAGATCATCGGCATGGCCGGCGGCGATGGCGCTGTGGAAATCTGCGCGCTTCGGGAGGATCGCTTTGTGGATCCCCGGTCGCTGCTTGAATAAAAAATATGAACGGGATGCTTCTTTTTTTTCGCATCCCGTCATGATATTACGGCAAAAATTTTCAAATTGTATGAACATCCCGTGAAGTTTTGATATTTTTTGCCGCGTTCTGCCGGATTCGACAAAAGCTGTCATGGCCGAGCTGATCATTTTGTAATAAACTGCAATCATCCGAAATATGAAAGCGAGGTTGAAACGCCATGATGAAAAACAACGCATTTGATCCCTGCCGGAGCGCCCGGGAGCTGATGGAGCTGCTGTATGAAAACGGTATGCTGGAGGAGGCGATGTCCCTGAGCCGCCGGATCGACGGCGCGCAGGCGCTGGCATGGCGGGAGCAGCTGCCCGATCCCCGCCGGGCGCAGGGAGAATGACCGGCGCTTACGCTAATTTTCAATAAAGAAAGATATTTGCAAACTGGGATTTGGCGGGGAGAAGGGTACGTTTTGCGCCAAAGGACCTTCGGTCCGGGGCCTTCCGGCCCGCTTTTCGCTGAAAACCATCCCAAGGGATGCTTTTCCGGGCGCTCAAAGCCCTCTGGACTCCAACGGGCGAACCACTTGAACTGGAAAACAAACTTGTTTCCGCCAGTTTGGCTCATGGGCGCCAAGCGAGTTCCCGGACAACCAGAACACAGAAAAGAATCCAGCAAAACCAAGCTTGCTCGGTTTTGCTGGATTCTTTTCTGTGTTCAGCGGTGCGCTTTGCGCACCGCGCGGCCAGCGAAGCTGGCTTTGTCCGGGAACGGTGGTAGGCGTTAAAGCCAGTTGGCATTAAAGCCAGCAGCATTTACGGCGAAAACGCAGGTTTTCTGCTTCTCTTTTGACTCAAAAGAGAAGCGTACCCCTCCCCGTTAAATTCCAATCTGTCGGATCATTAAGACCGAAAGCTGACATCAGCGCCGTTTCCCGTGCTGGGGCTTTCTGCGCTTGCGGGGCTTGGCCTTGCGCTTGGTTTTGGGCTTTTCTTCTTGTTTGGAGGGCAGCGCATGGGCCTGGCGGTCCGTTTCCTTCTTTTTGGTCAGGCGGCGGTAGATCAATACGCCGATGGCGCTGATCAGCGCGGTGGCGCCAAAGACGATGATGGCGAACGTCAGCTTGCCCGTGCCCAGGGCGTTGCCGCTGACGATGGAGGTGATCACCGAGGGCAGGCGCGCCACGCCGGAGATCAGCAGGAAGCGTCCGAAGGACATGGGGGTGAGGGGAACAAAATAGGTCAGGATATCCTTGGGCGTGCCCGGGATAAAGAACAGCAGGAATACCCAGAAATCCAGCTTCTTTTCATCCTGAAGAAACCGCAGGCTGTTGATCTTCTCCCGGGGGAAGAAAACCTCCACCGCCTTGTAGCCGAATTTTCGCACAAAGAGGAATACCAGCGCGCCGCCGGCCAGGATGCCGATTTCGCACAGCAGCACGCCCAGCCAGAAGCCGAAGGCGTAGCCCGCAAACAGCTCCACCGGCTCCCCGGGGATGATGGCCACCACGATCTGCAGCATGCTGATGCCCACGAAGGCCGCCTTGCCCCAGATGCCGTGGGAATCCACCCACTGGCGGAATTCCTCGGGCTCCTGCAGATGGCTGATCAGCGGCCGCCCCACAAACCAGGCGATGGCCAGCGAAAGCAGAATGAATATCAGGATGGCCCCTGCGGCGAGCCCTTTTTGACGCTTTTTATTCATGACGCAGGTACTCCATAAAACGCAGTTTGTTCTCCTTGGCGGTGGTGGTGGGGCGGCCCAGATCGGCCCGCGCGCCGGTATTGCTCATGACCTCGATGAACACCGGCCCGGCCAGGGCTTTGGCCTGCTCCAGGACCGCGTCCAGCGCCTCCGCGTCCTCCGCCCGCAGGGCGTGGGGATAGCCGCAGGCGCGGGCAATGGCCGTCAGATCGGCGGTGTCGGCCACTGTGGGCATGCCGCCCACCGTCTCATGGCATTGGTTGTTGATCACGATATGGATCAGGTTGCGGGGCTGCCGGCTGGCGATCACCGGCATGGCGCCCAGGTGCATCAGCGCCGCGCCGTCGCCATCCACGCACCAGACCCGGCGGTCCGGCTGATACAGCGCCGCGGCCAGGGCGATGGAGCTGGCGTGCCCCATGGAGCCCACGGTCAGGAAATCCCGGGCGTGGGTATCGCCGGTATGGGCGCGCAGCTCAAACAGCTCCCGGCTGGCCTTGCCGGTGGTACTGATGATCACATCTTCCCCGGCAGCCCGAGCGATATGGCCAATGATCTCCTCCCGCAGCAGCGGATAATCATTGCGGAAGGCCAGCTTGCCGCCGTACTCCAGCGCGCCCTTGCGCACCACAAAGGCCGCTTGCTTGCCCGCGGCAAACAGAATACGGAAGCGCGCCATCTGCGCGGCGATCTCCGCTTCCGTGGTGGACTGATCGATAACATAGGAGGCAATATCCATATCCTCCAGCAGCCGGAGCGTGACCTGGCCCTGATAGATATGCTGGGGCTCGTCATGCACGCCGGGCTCTCCCCGCCAGCCGATGATGAACAGGCAGGGGATGCCGTATACCTGGTCGTTCATCAGCGAGGCCACGGGATTGATGATATTGCCCTCGCCGCTGTTTTGCAGGTAAACCACGGGCACCTTGCCGGTGGCCAGATGATAGCCGGCGGCCAGACCCACGGCGTTGCCCTCGTTGGCGGCCACGATGTGATGCTCCGATATGCCGAACCGATCGTACAGATAGCTGCAAAGCGGGTTCAGCAGCGAATCGGGCACGCCGGTGAAAAACTCAAAATCCTTCAGAAAATCCAGCTTCATGGGTTTCCTCTCCTTTTGCAAAGCGGTGGATCAATGGCTGGCGTACAGCAGCTCGGCGATCTCGGCGCAAACGCCGTATATGCCGTCCTTGCCCGAGCGCTGGGCGCCGGTGGTCAGCACCACCACGCCATCCTGGCGCTGGGGATCGAAGGAGAAAAAGCACAGCTCGCCATAAGCGCTGCCGGTATGGTAGATCAGGCCTTCCCGGCCCAGCATATCAGCGCGGTACCGCAGCGGCTCGCCCTGATAAAATACGTTGCTGGGCACCGGCTGCATCAGATAGGAACACATGGACTGCGCCACCTGCGCGCTCAGCACCCGGCGGCCCTCGTAATACCCGCCGGAGGCCAGCACCGCGGCGATCTTGCCCAGATCCCGGGCGCTGATGTGATAATTGCCGGCAAACACCGAGCCGTTGGCCGCCGGGCCTTTGCTGTGCACCACCACCTGCTCATCAAAGGACAGCCCCACCCCGTGCTCCTCGTTATAGACCGTCGCCACCAGATCGGGGGACTTCAAATCGCCGGCCCAGAAGGAGGCGTCCGCGCAGATAGCGTCGCACAGCCCCGCATTCAGGATCTGATCCATGGTGCGCCCGCTGGCGTGCTCCAGGGCCAAACCCAATACATAAAAGGCAAAGTTGTTGTATTCCCAGTGCTTCAGATCGCCCGATATGGCGGCGTAATAGTTATTGGGGTCCGAAAGAATGGCGTGCACGCTGTCATATACGCCGCTGGCGGTGGGCTGGGTGCGCAGGGAGGAGGTGTGGGTCAGGATGGTGCGGGGGGTGATCACATCCTCCGCGCTCCAGCTGCGCAGATAAAAGCCGATGGCGTTATCGATGGGCGCGTCCAGATTGATCACGCCCTGGGCGGCCAGCAGATGGGCGGCCAGGCCCACCAGCACCTTGGAGACCGAGGCAATGCGCACCTTGGTATCAGCGGTCATGGGATCGGTGCGGAAGGTGGCCCAGCCCGAGGCAAAGGTATCCACCACCGCGCCGCCGCGGACATAGGCGGCGGAAACGCCCATGGCGTTATACCGGGTGCAAATGGCGTCCACCTGCTGCTGCAGCGCCTCGTGGGAGGCTGCCGACGCCGGCGCGGCTGCCAGCAGCAGGCAAAGGATACAGAAAAGCGCGAGGGCGCGCCGGAAAAAATCGCGCATCAGGGGGGAGTCCTCCTTCGGGTTCCAACATATTCCTTTCTGATTATAAAATGCTTTGGGGCGGTTGTCAATGAAGGAACGCCGCACCTAATATAAAAGGAAAGAACGCTGCCCGCGGGATGGGGGAAAGGGGCGGGAGACGTCGGAAAGAGAAAAAACAGGCGTTAAGGGGCGCAAAAACGGATTTTTCTTTAAAATCATGGGCTTTTGTGTGATTTTTTCTGTTGACAATCGCAAAATGGAATACTATAATGTTATAGTTGTCAGTCATGTGCGACGGTGCCGTTTTGCGGCGCGCGCGGCAGGCGGACAGCGGGGGAAAACCGATCCGGGGAGGACACGCCATGCAGCAGAACGCCAGGCTGGTCGCAGGGATGCGGCAGGTGCAGCGGATGATCGCGGCGGGCCGGGCCTCCCGGGTGCTGATCGCCAGGGACGCTGACGAGCGCATGAAAAAAGAGCTGCGCGCGGCGGCGGAGGCGGCAGGCATCCCGGCGGAGGATTGCGAAAGCATGGAGCAGCTGGGGCGCATGTGCCGCATCGCTGTGCCCTGCGCGGCGGCCGCCGAGGAGCTTTCCCCAGCCGTGCCCGGATAAGGGCACGCAAAATCAACTATAGCTTCCGAGGGTTGCGGAAGTTTTATAGGAGGAGACGGGCTCAAATCCCGCTCCGATCTAATAAACAGGAGGTGCTTCCATGCCTACGATCAATCAGTTGATCCGCAAGGGAAGAGAAGACGTCGTCAAAAAGTCGACTGCGCCCATCCTGCAGGGTTGCCCGCAAAAGCGCGGCGTGTGCCTGAGTGTAAAAACCACCACGCCCAAGAAGCCCAATTCTGCGCTTCGTAAAATTGCGAGAATCCGCTTGACCAATCAGATCGAGGGTACTTGCTACATCCCCGGCATTGGTCACAATCTGCAGGAGCACAGTGTGGTGCTGATCCGCGGTGGCCGCGTACGCGACCTGCCCGGTGTCCGCTATCACATCATTCGCGGCGCTCTCGATACGGCCGGCGTGGCCAAGCGCATGCAGGGCCGTTCGCTCTATGGCGCGAAACGCCCCAAGAAGTAATTTATTACCGTAGGGCTTCCTCGGTACCAGGGGCTGCCGCGCAGCAGCCGGTGCGTCACAACCACCACCCGCTCGCTTGGAACGGCGAGCGCGGCCAGGGTGCGCACACAGCGCCTGCGCGCTTCACATAGGGCGGCATGATGCTGACTTGCCGCTGACAGCCGGTGCATGAGGACCGCAATCAAGGAGGGAACAAGATGCCCCGTCGTGGATTTATCCCCAAACGTGAAGTACTGCCGGATCCCGTATATGGGACCGTTGTTGTCACCAAGCTGATCAACCAGATCATGCTGGATGGCAAGCGCGGCGTAGCCCAGCAGGTTTGCTACTCCGCCTTTGAAATGATCGCCGAAAAGAGCGGCAAGGATGCCAACGAAGTCTTCCAGGCAGCACTGGCCAACGTCATGCCCCAGCTGGAAGTCAAGGCCCGCCGCGTCGGCGGCGCTACCTACCAGGTGCCTATGGAGATCCGCCCCGAACGCCGCCAGACCCTGGCGCTGCGCTGGATTGTGGATTTCAGCCGCACCCGTGGCGAGAAGACCATGGCCGAGCGCCTGGCTGCTGAGCTGCTGGACGCTTCCGCCAACACCGGCAACGCCGTGCGCCGCAAGGAAGAAATGCACCGCATGGCCGAAGCCAACAAGGCCTTCGCCCACTACCGCTGGTAATACCGGCAAATTCAGTCGTAGCCCGACTCAGACAAGGAGATTACGCATTCCATGCCCAGAAGCCATCCGCTTGAAAAGGTACGCAACATCGGCATCATGGCACACATCGATGCCGGCAAAACCACAACCTCTGAACGCATCCTGTTTTATACAGGGCGCGTGCACCGTGTAGGCGAGGTCCATGAGGGCGCAGCCACCATGGACTTTATGGCCCAGGAACAGGAGCGCGGTATCACCATTCAGTCTGCCGCTACTACTTGTCAGTGGCTTGGCCACCGTATCAACATCATCGACACTCCCGGTCACGTGGACTTCACCATGGAAGTCGAGCGCTGCCTGCGCGTGCTGGACGGCGCCGTGGCGGTCTTCTGCGCCAAAGGCGGCGTGGAGCCCCAGAGTGAAACGGTGTGGCGGCAAGCTACCAAGTATAACGTGCCCCGCATTGCTTACGTCAACAAAATGGACATCATGGGTGCGAACTTTATGCGCGTGGTCGGCATGATGCGCGAGCGTCTTGGCGCCAACGCCGTTCCCATCCAGCTTCCCATCGGCGCGGAAGCCAGCTTCCGCGGCATCATCGATTTGGTCCGCATGAAGGCCGAAGTGTATTACGATGATGACGGCAAGGACATCCGCGAGGAGGAGATCCCCGCCGAGCTCCAGGCCGAGGCGCAGCAGATGCATGATGAAATGGTGGAAGCTGTTGCTGCCGAAAACGACGACCTGATGGAGAAGTATCTGGACGATCCGGAATCCCTCACCGAGGAAGAACTCATGAAGGGCATCCGCTTCGCCACCGTCCACAACAGGATGACGCCTGTGCTGTGCGGCACTTCCTATCGCAACAAGGGCGTACAGCCCCTGCTGGATGCCATCGTTCATTACCTTCCCTCCCCCGTGGATATCCCGGCCATCATCGGCCACGATCCCCACGACACGGAGAAAGAGGTGGAGCGGCATCCCAGCGATGACGAGCCCTTCTCGGCTCTGGCCTTCAAAATCATGGTGGACCCCTTCGTGGGCAAACTGTGCTTCATCCGCGTGTACAGCGGCCATATCGCCGCCGGCTCCGCTGCGTATAACGTCAGCAAGGGCAAGCGCGAGCGCCTGAACCGCATCGTGCTGATGCACGCCAACCACCGTGAGGAGCTGACCGAGGCTTACGCCGGCGAGATCGTTGGCGTGGTGGGCCTCAACAATACCACCACCGGCGATACGCTGTGCGATGAAAAGAAGCCCGTCATCCTTGAATCCATCGAGTATCCCGACCCCGTGATCCAGGTTGCCATCGAGCCCCGTTCCAAGGCGGGCATGGACAAAATGTCCATGGCGCTCCAGCGCCTGGCCGAGGAGGATCCCACCTTCAAAACCTGGACTGACCAGGAAACCGGTCAGACCATCATCGCCGGCATGGGCGAGCTTCACCTGGAGATCATCGTGGATCGTATGATGCGCGAGTTCAAGGTGGAGGCCAAGGTCGGCAAGCCCCAGGTCGCTTACCGCGAAGCGATCAGCCGCCCTGCCAAGGGCGAGGGCCTGTTCAAGCGCCAGACCGGCGGCCATGGCCAGTACGGCCACTGCCTGATCGAGCTGACGCCCGCGGAGCCCGGCGCAGGCTATTCCTTCAGCAACGATACCATCGGCGGCAGCATTCCCAAGGAATTCATCGCCCCCATCGACAAAGGTATCCAGGCCGCCGCCAAGAACGGTCCCATGGGTGGCTACGAAGTGGTTGACTTCCACGCATCCGTGTACGACGGATCGTATCACGAGGTTGACTCCTCCGAGCAGGCCTTCCAGATCGCAGGCTCTCTGGCGTTCAAGGACGCCGTGGCCAAGGCCGGCCCCAAGCTGATGGAGCCCATGATGAAGCTGGAGATCATCGTTCCCGAGCAGTATCTGGGCGATGTGATCGGCGATCTGACCGCTCGCCGCGGTTCGGTGATGGGCATGGATTCCCGCGCCACCGAGCAGGTGGTACATGGCGTTGCCCCCCTTTCTGAGATGTTTGGTTATTCCACCAGCCTTCGCAGCAAGACCCAGGGACGCGGCGTGTTCACCATGCAGTTTGATCATTACGCCGAGGTGCCCAATTCCATCGCGGAAAAGGTTATCGGCAAATAATTCTCATCCAAGACGATTAGGAGGAATTTCCAATGGCTAAGCAAAAGTTTGAGCGCACCAAGCCTCACGTAAACATTGGTACCATCGGTCACGTTGACCATGGCAAGACCACTCTGACCGCTGCCATCACCATGGTGCTGTCCACCGAGGGCAAGGCCCAGAAGATGCGCTACGACGAAATCGACAAGGCGCCCGAAGAGCGCGCCCGTGGTATCACCATCAACACCGCTCACGTTGAGTATGAGACCGAGAAGCGTCACTATGCTCACGTG
>CADAHU010000099.1 GCA_902787835.1 uncultured Eubacteriales bacterium | reverse complement strand
AACCGCTAACCGGTTTTTTCCGGCGGCGGAAAGGAAGGAATGGCATGATGAAACAGAGGATCGCCTGGCTGCCGCTGCTGTGCGCGCTGGTCTTGATCCTGACGGCGCCCCTGAGCGCCCTGGGGGAGGAGATCTCCACCCGCTGGGCCGACGCGGCGGACGAAATAGACCGCTATCTGGACGCCGCCTTTGAGGCCTATCTGGATGGCGACGCCTCCACGGCCTACAGCAACGTGAGCAACGCCTATTTCCGCGTATATGAAACCACTGGCTTTGAGCGGCAGACCATGAGCTATATCAGCGGCAACCGCAAGAACGCCGTGGAGATGCAGTTTTCCGCTTGCAAGGCGGCGGTCAAAAAGGAAAACGAAACGCTGGATACCAAGATCGCCGTGCGCAGCGCCCTGGCCAAGCTGAAGACCATGATCCGCGAGGACGGCAACAAGCTGGCCGCCATGCAGGGCGGGGTGCAGAGCGAAACCAAGTATTACCTGCGGGGCGAGCTGGTGGGCTATGATCCCTATACCGATTTCAGCGCCGATCCCAACGCCGCCGTGCGCTATGAAAACTGGTACGAGGCCGCCACCCTGGTCAAGGAGCTGCTGGATACCGCCTACATGGGCTATCTGGATAAGGACTTTGAGGCCGCGGCGGATAACCTGAACACCGCCTATTACAGCGTGTACGAGGAATCCGGCCTGAGCCACGCCATTTATACCGAGCTTTCCCTGGCCGACCGGCAGAAGATGGACGGCTTCTTTACCAGCCTGCGGAGCCTGGTGGCCAGCGCGGAGACCAAATACCAGAAGAACAAATTCCGCACCACCACCGACGCGGCCAAGAACGCCGTGCTGAAATTCGCCAAGGCCATCGATACCAAGAACGAGGAAGCGGCCGCCGCCGCTGCCGCGGAGGCTGCCCAGGCCCAGGCCGCCGAGGCCGCGGAAACCGAGCAGAAGGATCCCAAGCTGCTCACCTTCCTGGGCGCCTTTGGCATCATCGTGCGCGAGGGCCTGGAGGCCATCCTGGTGATCGCCGCCATCATCGCCTACCTGGTCAAGAGCGGCAACGGCAAGAGCCTGCGCAGCGTGTACATCGGCGCCATCGCCGGCATCGCGGCCAGCTTCATCGCCGCCTTCATCCTGGCTTGGGCCAAGAGCGCCTTTGTGGGCGCGGGCCTGGCGCAGGAGATCATCGAGGGCATCACCGCCCTGATCGCCGTGTGCGTGCTGTTCTACGTGAGCAACTGGATGATCAGCAAGGCCGAGGCCGCCAGCTGGACCCATTACATCGACAGCAAGGTGCATTCCTCCGTGGAGCGCAACAGCGCCTTTGCCCTGGCCTTCACCGCCTTCCTGAGCGTTTTCCGCGAGGGCGCTGAGGTGGTGCTATTCTACCAGCCCATGCTCAGCGAGGGCAACCCCGGCATGGTGTGGGCGGGCTTCGGCGCGGGCTGCGTGCTGCTGGTGTTCGTTTACCTGGCCATCACCAAGCTGTCCATCAAGCTGCCCATCAAGATCTTCTTTACCGCCACCTCCATCCTGATGGCCGTGATGTGCGTCAGCTTCCTGGGCAGCGGCATCAAGGAACTGGCCGAGGGCAACGTGTTTGACCTGACGCTGAACGTCCCCGGCATCCCGGAGAACGATGTGATCCAGATCTTCGGCATTTATCCCTGGCTGGAAACCCTGGTGCCCCAGCTGATCCTCTCCATCATCCTGCTGGTCACCTTTATGATCGCCCACTACCGGGGCAAGATGGATGCGCTTCGGGCGCAGTACGAAAAACGCTGATCCGCGCCGCCTGCCCCGCGCAGGGGACGCCGACCATACAAAAACAATGTTACTTTTAAGGAGGATTTACCATGAAGAAGTTCCTTGCTATGCTGCTGGCCGCTATGATACTGATGAGCTTTGCCGCTGTTGCTTCCGCCGAAGAAGCCGGCTTCGACGAGTACGAGCTGGGCGTTGAGGGCGAACAGGAAGTGGGCTTCATGACCATGAGCATGGTTTATTTCCAGCCCGTGGATATGGCTCCCGTGGAGAACGCTACCCCCAAGGAGGGCGCTGACCTGCATATCGAAGTGGACCTGACCGCCAACGAGAACCCCTACTCCTTCCCCGTGGATGGCTGGGTGCCCTACCTGAGCATCGATTTCGTCATCAAGGATACCGAGGGCAAGGAAGTGTACTCCGGCTCCATGATGCCCATGGCGGCTTCTGACGGCCCCCACTACGGCAACAACATCCCTCTGGCCGAGGGCGAATACAGCATCACCCTGTACATCAAGAGTCCCGCGGAGAACGGCTATCTGCTGCACGTGGATGCCGAGACCGGCGTTGAGGCCGACAGCTTCTGGACCGAGCCCCTGGAGGCTACCTGGACTGGCTGGAAGTTCGTTAAGGAATGGTAATCTGATTTAATCAGATAAAGAACCCGGTAATTGCTGGCATGCCTTCCGCGGGGGAGGGCGTGCCAGCATTCCGCGCGTATAAGGGAACCCCAAAAATCCCCCGCAAAAACACCTCTCTGGGAGGAAAAACCGTGCTGAAATACTTATGGATGGTCATCCAGGATCTGTTCCTGGCGGTGACCTATGTCACCTGGATGCATGCCGTGCTGGGCCGGCTCTTTGGCCGGCAGGGACGCAGGATCCACGGTATCGGTCTGGGGGTGGGCACGCTGGCCGCCATCGCGCTGGCTGTGGCCAAGTATACCACCAACAAGATCATATCCAGCCACTGGAACCATTATATCTACGCCGTGCTGCTGGCGCTGACGCTGGGCTTCCTGGCGCTGCAATTGATCTTTGGCCGCCGGGAGAGGGGCCGCTTCCATGCGGGGGCCGCCGCGCTGTGCGCCGTGGGCTCCGCTCTGTCCGCCACGCTGATCTTCTATTCGCTGCCCTCCGTGCTGCTGTACCCCTTCAGCTTCAATACCATGGGCAACGGGTATTTTTCCACCTATTACGGCGTGCGCCTGGCGGGCTGGCTGCTGGGGCTGGTGCTGCTGCTGATCTACGCCCGCCGCATGGCGCGCTGCGCCCTGGAGATCCAACCCTTCAAGCTGGTGACCCTGGCGCTGCATGCGGGCACGGTCTCCTTTGGGGTGTACTGCTTCGGCCGGTTCTTTGTGCCCTGGATCAACCGGGCCAAGTGGCTGGGCTGGTCGGTCAAATACTCCGACGAGGCCTACGGCTGGATCGGCGATCTGATGATGTTCGTATCCACCTATTCCATGCTGTTTATCTGGATCGCGGCGGCACTGGCGGGGATCCTGGCCGTGATCCTGTTCCTGCAGAACACCCAGGTGAAGGATCCCTATGACAATCCGGCCCAGCTGCGCAAGCTGCGCGCCCGCAACCGCGGCCGCCGCCGCACCGCCGGCATGGTGTTTGCCCTGGTGGCGCTGTTCGTAGCCATATTGACCTTCGTAAAGGCCTATGATACCCGGGTGGTGGAGCTCTCCGCCCCCGAAACCTATACCGTGGAGGGCGACAGCATCCTGATCCCCATGGAGGCGGTCAACGACGGCCACCTGCACCGCTTTGAATACCGCACGGAAAAGAACGTGGACGTGCGCTGGATCGTGGTCAAAAAGCCCGGCTCCGCCAGCTACGGCGTGGGCTTGGACGCCTGCGAGGTATGCGGCAACGCCGGTTACTTTGAGCGCAACGGCCAGGTGATCTGCAAGCGCTGCGACGTGGTGATGAACATCAACACCATCGGCTTCAAGGGCGGCTGCAACCCCATCCCGCTGGCCTATGAGGTAAAGAACGGCAACCTTGTGTTCAGGCTGGAGGATATCCAGGCCGGCGAGAAGGAATTCCGCTAAGGAGGGCGATACAATATGCTATTCAGAATGATCCGCGGCGTGCTTTTCCATCAGAAGGGCAAAATGCTGCTTATCGCGCTGACCATCGCCCTGGGCGCGTCCCTGGCCACCGGCATGATCAACGTGGTGCTGGGCGTGGAGGAGAAGGTCAACAAGGAGCTGAAAAACTACGGCGCAAACATCGTGGTAAAGCCCAAGGATTCCTCGCTGCTCAGCGATATATACGATGTGGGCGAGGGCGCTGAGCTCAGCACCGCCTATCTGCGGGAGGACGAGCTGGGCAAGATCAAGACCATTTTCTGGGCCTTCAACATCGTGGATTTTACGCCCTTCCTGGATACCCAGGTGACCCTGCCCGACGGCAGCGCCGTTAAAATGGTGGGCACGTGGTTCAACCACCACCTGGATCTGCCCACCGGCGAGAGCCTGGACGCCGGCGTGGTGGGCATGCGCTCCTGGTGGGATGTGGCCGAGGGCGGCCGCTGGCTGGATGAAAAAGACGAGAACGCCGGCTCCGAGATCATGGCCGGCTCCCTGCTGGCCGCCCGCATGGGCTGGAAGGCAGGCGATACCGTGCGCCTGATCGGCAGCCACGGCGAACAGGACGTGGTCATCGCGGGCGTGTACGACGCCGGCGGCGACGAGGACGAGCAGATTTACTCCACCCTGGATCTGGTGCAATCGCTTACCGACCGGGAAAACAAGGTGTCCTCCATCGAGGTATCCGCCCTGACCACCCCGGATAACGAATTGGCCAAGCGCGCCGCCCGCAACCCCGCGGCGCTCTCCAGCCGGGATTACGAAACCTGGTACTGTACCGCCTATGTGAGCGCCATCTGCTACCAGATCCAGGAAGTCATCACGGGATCGGTGGCCAACGCCGTGCGCCAGGTGGCGGAAAGCGAGGGCACCATCCTGGAAAAGACCAAGCTGCTCATGATCCTGATCACGGGCCTGAGCCTGATCGGCTCCGCCCTGGGCATCAGCAACCTGGTGACCGCCTCGGTGATGGAGCGCAGCCAGGAGATCGGCCTGCTCAAGGCCATCGGCGCGCGGGATCATTCCATCACCGGCGTGGTGATGACCGAGATCCTGATCACCGCCCTGGTGGGCTTCGCGGCGGGATACTTTATGGGCTTCGGCTTCGCGCAGCTGATCGGCAGCAGCGTGTTTGGCTCCACCATCGAGATGAACCCCACCGTGATCCCCATCGTGGCCGGGCTGATCGCCCTGGTGACCATCGCGGGCAGCCTGCCGGCCATCCGCATGGTGCTCAGGCTCAAGCCGGCCGAAGTGCTGCACGGCGGACATTAAGGAGCGCTTGCTGGAGGATATACCATGACGAGAAGAAGAATGTTTCTGCGCATGATCACGGCGTCGCTGCTGCGGCGGCGGTCGCGCATGCTGATCGCGCTTTTGTCCATTGGCATCGGGGCCACCATCCTGGCGGGCCTGGTGACCATCTATTACGACGTGCCCCGGCAGATGGGCGCGCAGCTGCGCTCCTACGGCGCCAACATGATCCTGCTTCCCGAAGGGGAGGAAAAGCTGGACACGGAGCGGCTGGAGCAGGCCCTGGCGCAGATCCCGGCGGAGGAGCTGGTGGGCGCGACGCCCTACCGCTATGTGCGCCTGGATATGACCAGCCGTCAGCAGAGCTTTACCAGCGCCGGCACCGATTTTGAGCAGGTGCAGAAGACCAGCCCCTACTTCAGCGTGGAGGGCCGGTATCCGGAAAGCACCCGCGAGGTGCTGGTGGGCAAGGAGATCGCCGAGACCATCGGCGTGCGCGTGGGCTCCACCATGGAGCTGACCTATCAGCCCGCCGCGGCCTTTGCCAGCGGCAGCGCGGCGGAGGACCGCGTGCCCGGGGCCACCCTCAGCGGCAGCGCCGAGGGCTGGAGCGGCGGCGTGGTGTACGTTACCGCCGCCCTGGACGGGGACGCGCGCATCGCCCAGATCACCATCGACGCCTCCACCCAGACCGAGGAATACGGCGGCCGCGCCGATGAGGACGAGGCCTTTGCCGCCCAGTTTATCGGAAAATCCCTGCCCCTGACCCTGGGAACGGATGTGGATGCGCTCTCCGGGGCGACGGTGACCTCCGCCGCCGTGGTGGAGGCGCTCAACACCGCCCGGGCGGAGGCCGCGCCGGTGCAGCCCCGCACCCTCAATTTTAACGTGGTGGGCATCCTGGTCACCGGCGGCGAGGAGGAAGGCTACGTGTTCATGTCCACCGAGGACCTGGTGAGCCTGACCGGCGAAAACAAGCTGGACGTGGCGGAGCTGAGCGTTTTGGCCAACGCCGATCAGCTGGAAGCCTATGCCGCCGCCATTACCGGGGCGGAGATCGGCGTAACGCCGCGGCTGGTCAAGCGCGTGACCCGCTCCGAGGCTTCGGTGCTGGAGAAGCTCACCGCCCTGGTGTTCCTGGTCACGGCGGTGGTGCTGCTTTTGACCATGATCTGCGTATCCACCACCATGATGGCGGTGGTCAGCGAGCGCCGGCGGGAGATCGGCCTGCGCAAGGCGCTGGGCGCGTCGGATAACAGCATCCGCGCGGAGTTCCTGGGCGAGGGCATGTTCCTGGGCGCGCTGGGCGGCGTGATGGGCGCTGTATTGGGCTTTGTGTTTGCCCAGGTGGTCAGCGTCAACGTGTTCGGCTCCTCCATCACCTTCCAGCCGCTGCTGCTGCCCATTACGGTGATCGTATCCATGATCATCGCGGCGCTCAGCTGCTTGCTGCCCATCAAGCGCGCCGTGGCCATCGATCCCGCCCTGGTACTGAAAGGAGAATAAAGCATGAGTCTGCTTGAACTTAAAAACGTTTCCAAAATCTACGGCGAGCTCAAGGCGCTGGACAACGTGAACATCCATGTGGATCAGGGCGAATGGGTGGCCATTATGGGCCCCTCCGGCAGCGGCAAGAGCACCATGATGAACATCATCGGCTGCATGGATAAGCCCACCAAGGGCGAGGTGCTGCTGGACGGCGTGGACATCAGCAAGGAGAGCAGCAAGCATCTGACCGATATCCGCCGGGACAAGATCGGCCTGGTCTTCCAGCAGTTCCATATGGTCAATTATCTGACCGCCGTGGAAAACGTGATGGTCAGCCAGTATTATCATTCCCTGCCCGATGAAAAGGAAGCCCTGGAGGCCCTGGGCCGCGTGGGCCTGCGGGAGCGCGCCCGCCATCTGCCCAGCCAGCTTTCCGGCGGCGAGCAGCAGCGCGTGTGCGTGGCCCGGGCGCTGATCAACCATCCCGAATTGATCCTGGCCGACGAGCCCACCGGCAATCTGGACGAGGCCAACGAGAACATCGTGCTGGATCTCTTTGCCCAGCTGCACAAGGAGGGCACCACCCTGATCGTGGTTACCCACGACCCCGAGGTGGCAGAGGCCGCCCAGCGCACCATCGTGCTGGAGCATGGCCGCGTGGCGCGGGAGGTTATCAACGAGAACTTTGGCAAGTAAGCAAAAGCTGCGGTTGGCGCCGATGCTGCGGGCGTTTCCGCTAACGGGGTTACGGGGGCGTTCCTTTCTGCAGCCCAGAAAGGAACCGAAAGAGGCTGCGTTGTCGGCGCGCCTGTGCTTGGTTTTCCGCCAACTGGCTTTGCGCCTGCCGCCGTTTCCGGGCCCGCAGCGCTCGGAAAACCTGCCCTTGGGCCGGTTTTCAGCGGAGGGCGGGCCGGTAGGCCCCGGACACGGTCAGCACTGCTGAACGCAGAAAAAATCCGGCAAGACCGAGCAAGCTCGGTTTGCCGGTTTTTTTTCTGTGTTCTGGTAGACAGGGAACTCGCTGGACGGTCATAACCAAACTGTCAAAAACAAGTTACTTCTTCCCGGACGCTGTCATCCAGAGTAAAGCGTTCGCTTACATCCGCTAAAGGTGGAGAGAATCTTTCTGCCGGGTTTGATTCAAGTTATTTACTACTATCCCGCCCCACCTCGCCTGTGTCATCCTGACGCCCGCAGGATCTCCCCCTCGAGGGCGGGAAGGGACTCGTAACTCTGTTGACATAACCCCGCACCAATTCCGCCCACAGGGAGATTCTTCGCACGGCCCATCCGTACAGGACCGGCTCTGAATGACATACGGCGAGGGACGATTCAAGCCTTTCAGCGCTATCCTGTCCGCCCCGCGTGTGTCATCCTGACGCCCGCAGGCGGTTCGCTTGCGCCCGCCGAAGGCGGGGAGGATCTCCCCCAGCAGGCGGAAGTATCACCTTCGCAGGGGGACAGGAGCTCCCAACAAAGGCGGCGGATCCCCCCATCAAACGCCCTTTTTTCCGCCCTGATTGACAAGACTAACCGAATCAAGTATAATACTCAAGGTTAGCACTTACTAACTATTGAAACGCGGAGGTTTTCCCATGAAAAAGACAGTGATTCCGGCCTGCGTCATCCTGGCGCTGGCATTGGCGGCGGCCATTGGCAGCCAATCCTTTTTATCGCCCTGCGTGCATGAGGACGGCAGCTTTGGCGCGTGCCATTGGGCGGGGCGGGCGCTGCTGGGGATCGGGTGCGTGACCGCCATCCTGGCGGCGCTGGCGTTGGCGCTGCGGAATGCAAAGGCGCGGCTCGGCGTTTATCTGAGCCTGCTGCCGGTCACGCTGCTGGGCATCCTGACCCCGGGCACGCTGATCGATCTGTGCCGCATGAGCACCATGCGCTGCCGGGCGGCGATGCAGCCCGCCATGATCATCCTGTTTGCCGTTATGCTGGTCTGCGCCGGTGTCGGCGCGCTGCTGAGCGCCAAAGAGTGAGGGAATGATGAGCATTTTTTCCTTATCGCGCAAAAACCTGACGCGCAAGCCGGGGCGCGCCGCCGTGCTGACGCTGCTGATCGCCTTCCTCTCCCTGGCAGTGTTCGGCGGCTCGGTGGTGGTGCTTTCCCTGCGCCAGGGGCTTGCCAGCCTGGAGGCGCGGCTGGGGGCCGATATCATTGTGGTGCCCTCCAGCGCCCAGAGCAAGGTGAGCTTCCAGAACATGTTCCTGCAGGGAACCACCGGCGCGTTTTACATGGACGTTTCCTCCCTGGACCGGGCGCTGGAGGTGGAGGGGGTGGAAAAGGCCGCTCCGCAGACCTTTCTGGCCTCGCTGAAGGCGGATTGCTGCTCCATCAAGATCCAGGTGATCGGCATCGATCCGGCGGCGGATTTTACGGTGCAGCCTTGGATTGCCCGGAGCTACAGCCGGGAGCTGGGGGATATGGACGTGGCCGTGGGCTGTAAGGTGGAAGCCGAGGTGGGCGAGATCATCCGCATTTACGACCAGCGCTGCAAGGTGGTGGCGCGGCTGGAGGCCACCGGCACCGGCCTGGACACCGCCGTATACTGCAATATGGATACCATGCGCGCGCTGCTGGCCGCCGCGGAGGAGAAGGGCATCAGCCACAAGATCACCAGCGATTCGGAGGACAGCATATCCGCCATCTATATCAAGGTGCAGGATGGCTATGATATCGACGCGGTCAACAGCAGGCTGAACGGGCATATCCGCAAGGCCACCGCCGTGCGCACCCGCAGCATGATCACCGGCGTATCGGACAGCCTGGCGGGCATTTCCCGCACGGTAACGCTGCTGATCGCCGCGGTATGGGCGCTGGCCTTTATCATCCTGCTGCTGGCCTTTGTGCTGATCATTCGGGAGCGCACCCGGGAGTTTGCGGTGCTGCGGCTGCTGGGCACCTCCCGGCGCATGCTGGGCCGCATGGTGCTGCTGGAATCGGCGCTGTGCAGCCTGCTGGGCGGCGTGATCGGCATCGGCGTGGCGGCGCTGGCGGTGTTCCCTTTCTCCACGCTGATCGAAACCAGCCTGAACCTGCCCTATCTGCGGCCAGCCCTGGGCGTGATCCTGCTGCTGGCGGCGGGCACGCTGGCGCTGGCGGTGATCATTGGCGCGCTGGCCAGCGCCGGTGCAGCCTGGCGGCTCAGCCGGGTGGACCCGGGCACGGCCCTGCGGGAGGAAAACTGATATGACGCTGCAAGCAGAAAACATCAGCAAACGCTATTTTCGCAAAACCGGCGCGGCCAACTATTTTTACGCCGTACAGCCGGTGAGCCTTACGCTGGAGCCGGGCACGGTCACGGTGCTCATGGGGCGCAGCGGATCGGGCAAAACCACGCTGCTGCACATGCTGGCCGGGCTTTTGCCGCCCACGGAAGGACAGGTGCGGCTGGGGGACAGGCTGCTGTATACCCTGGGCGACGCCGCGCTCTCCCGCCTGCGCAACGAAAGGCTGGGCGTGATTCCCCAGGGCCGCAGCGCCGTGGATACGCTCACCGTGCTGGAGAACGTGCTTTTGCCCGGGCAGCTGTATGGCCGCGCCGCCGATGCGGGGGAGGCGCAGGCCTGGCTGGACGCTCTGGGCATCGGCGCGCTGCGGGATGCGCGGCCCGGGGAGCTTTCCGGCGGGGAGCTGCGCCGCATGGCCATCGCCCGCGCGCTTTCGCAGCATCCCGATGTGATCCTGGCCGACGAGCCCACCGGCGATCTGGACGATGAGAACACTGCCCTGGCGCTCTCCGCCCTGCGCGGCGCGGCCCACGATCACGGCCAGGCGGTGTTCCTGGTCACCCATGAGGCCGACGCTCTGCGCTACGCCGACCGCGCGTTCAGGATGGACGCGGGGCGGATGGCGGAGGCGTGACGCCGAATCAGCAAATTGGAATTTGATGGGGAGGGGTACGTTGGGCTTCCGCAGCCCAAACCTGCGCCAAAGGGATTTCATCCCTCTGGACTCCCAACGGGCGAACCACTTGAATTGGGAACCAAACTTGTTTCCGTCAGTTTGGTTAAGACGCCAAGCGAGTTCCCGGGCAAAAAGAACAAAGGGAAAATCCCTGAAAAATGAACAAGCTCATTTTTCAGGGATTTTCCCTTTGTTCAGCGGTGCGCTTTGCACACCGCGCGGCCAGCGAAGCTGGCCTTGCCCAGGGCCTTCCGGCCCGCCCTCCGCTGAAAACCGGCCCAAGGGCAGGTTTTCCGGGCGCTACGGGCCCGGGAACGGCTGCAGGCGTTAAAGCCAGTTGGCGTGTAGCCAGCAGCATTTACGGCGACAAAGCAGGTTTTCTGCTTCTCTTTTGACTCAAAAGAGAAGCGTACCCCTTTCCCCGTCAAATTCCAATTTGCATATATCGACGATTCCCGAGCGCATTCCGCAAAGAAAACGCCAAAAGTGCAAAGCGCGGCTTGTATCCGGGGATTGGCTGTGATAAACTGGGAAGGCAGTGATTTTTTACCTTGCAGGATGGTGTGCCCGATGATTGAAAAGTGGGGGATCCCCGTGATGGGCGGCAAGCGGCCGCGCACGGTGTATGTATACT
>CADAHU010000098.1 GCA_902787835.1 uncultured Eubacteriales bacterium | reverse complement strand
TTTCGTTTTCCTGCGGGAATCCCTCGGGCAGCTCCTCGGCAAAAGCGGCCATGCAGCACAAAACCATGACCAGCGCCAGCAGCCAGGCGATCCCCCGTTTCATTGCGGATTTCTTCATTATCCATACACCTCCAAATGAAAGGGAACACTCTTCATAATTAATTATAATACACGTCGGTTACGTTTACGGTTACATTTGCCGGTTACATGAGAATTTTCTATGTAACCACTTTTATTTTATCGGATCCCCTTTCAAAGTCAATGAACAAACCGTAATAATTTACATTTATGCATATAAAAAAAGAACGTGGCAATCCAAAATGCCACGTTCTGATCCAAAAAGACTTTTATTTTTCCTCCAGCCGCTTGAGCCATACCAGCAGCACGGCCACGTCGGCGGGCGATACGCCGGGGATGCGCCCGGCCTGGCCGATGGAGCGGGGCCGCTGGGCGCTGAGCTTCTGCCGGGCCTCCATGCGCAGGCCGGTGATCTCCAGATAGGGCGCGTCGGCGGGCAGCAGCTTTTCCTCCATCACCCGGGCCTGGCGCACGGCGGCCTCCTGCTTTTGCAGGTAGCCCTCGTACTTGATCTGGATCTCCGCCTGCCGCCGCGCGCCGGGCGTATAGGCCGCCGGGTCCGGCAGCAGGGGATCGATTGTATTTTCCGGATGGCGCAGCAGGGCGTCCTTTTTTTCGGCCCGCAGGTAATCCATCAGCTCCCGGGTCTGCTGCTCCTTGCGCTCCATGCGGCGCAGGCGCTCATCCCCCGCCAGGCCGATGGCGTGGCCCCGGGCGGTAAGCCGCAGATCGGCGTTATCCTGCCGCAGGTACAGCCTGTGCTCGGCGCGGCTGGTCATCATGCGGTAGGGCTCGTCGGTGCCCTTGGTGGTCAGATCATCCACCAGCACGCCGATGTACGCCTGATCCCGGGTCAGGATGAAGGGCTCGCGCTCCTTTATATACAGCGCGGCGTTGATGCCCGCCAGGATGCCCTGGGCGGCGGCCTCCTCATAACCCGAGGTGCCGTTGACCTGGCCCGCCAGGTACAGCCCGGGCACCTGCAGCGCCCCCAGATCCTGCCCCAGCGCCAGGCTGTCGATGCAATCGTACTCGATGGCATAGGCCAGGCGGGTCAGTATGCAGTTTTCCAGCCCCGGGATGGTGCGGTACATGGCCCACTGCACGTCCTCCGGCAGGCTGCTTGACATGCCCTGCACGTACCATTCCTCGTCGTTCAGCCCCTCCGGCTCCAGGAACAGCTGGTGCCGCTCCTTATCGGCAAAGCGGACGATTTTGCTCTCGATGCTGGGGCAGTACCGCGGCCCGGCGCTGGTGATGGCCCCGTTGAACATGGGCGCGCGGTCCAGGTTATCCAGTATGATCTGGTGGGTGCGCGGATTGGTATAGGTCAGGTAGCAGTCCATGCGGTTCTCGATTTTGTGATCGGTCAAAAAGGAGAAGGGCTCGGGCGGCTCGTCCCCGGGCTGGCGCTCCAGGATATCAAAATTGATGGTGCGGGCGTCGATGCGGGCGGGGGTGCCGGTCTTGAACCGGCGGATGGAAAAGCCCAGATCGATCAGGCTGGCGGTCAGGCCGTTGGCGGGCAGCAGCCCCTGGGGGCCGCCGTCCCACTGGGCCTCGCCGATGTAGATGCGCCCATGCAGGTACACGCCGGTGCACACCACCACCGCCCGGCAGGGAATATGATCGCCGGTGGCGGTGACCACGCCGGAAACCCTGCCGCCCGACGTTTCTATTTTGATGACCTCGCCCTGGCGCACGGTCAGCCGCTCCTGGCTGAACAGGGCGCGCTTCATGCGCTTCTGGTACATGCGCTTATCGGCCTGGGCGCGCAGCGAATGCACCGCCGGGCCCTTGCTGCGGTTCAGCATGCGGCTCTGCAGGGTGGTATCGTCTATGGCGCGGCCCATCTCGCCGCCCAGGGCGTCCACCTCCCGCACCAGATGGCCCTTGCCGGTGCCGCCGATGGCGGGGTTGCAGGCCATCAGGGCGATGGCGTCCAGGTTCAGGGTAAAAAGCAGCGTCTCCAGCCCCATGCGGGCAGCCGCCAGGGCGGCTTCGCACCCGGCGTGGCCGGCGCCGATCACAATGATATCGTACATACGTTTTCCCAAATAAAAAAGTTATACCCGCAGCAGCGTCACGCTGTCAAAGCCGGGCACGCTGCGCAGGGCCTCGATATGGCTGTCCTCAGGCACGCTGTCCAATTCCAGCGCCATCACCGCCCGGCCGCCGGCCTCCTGGCGGAACACCTGCATGGTGGCGATGTTGGTGCGGCTGGCAGCCAGCAGGCGGCTCACCTTGGCGATGGCCCCGGGCTCGTCCCGGTGCTGGATCACCAGGGTGGTTTTGCTGCCGGTGAAGCCCACCTCCAGCCCGTTCAGGTACTGGATCTTGACGCTGCCGCCGCCCACCGAGGCGGCCTGCACGCTGATCTTTTTGCCGCTGACGCCCTCGGCGTCGATGATCACGGTATTGGGGTGGGCGTCCCGCAGGCGCACGGTGCTGATATCGTATTCCATGCCCTGCTCCTGGGCCAGCTTTTTGCTGCGGCGCAGCTTTTCATCATCCACGGTAAGGCCCAGCAGGCCGCCGATCACCGCGCGGTCCGTGCCGTGCCCCTGCCAGGTTTTGGCAAAGGAGCCGTGGAAGCGGATATGCGCCGTTTTGACCGGCTCCCCCAGCAGCAGCCGGGTGATGCGCCCGATGCGCGCCGCCCCGGCGGTATGGGAGGAGGAGGGCCCGATCATCACCGGGCCGATGATATCAAACACGTTCATGATAATCCCCCAGCACGTCCCGCAGCGTCAGCGCCGTGGGCCGGCATTCGCGGTCCAATACGGTCATGGGCAGGGTCGGCTCCTCCAGGGGCTGATCGGGATCATCGCGCCCCGGGCTGACGATAAGCCGGTGGGGCGTATTATGCAGCACGGCCTGCACGTAATCCTGCACGCTGAAGAGCGGCTGATCAAAGGCCACGCCAAACACCTGATCGCCCTGCCGGTCGTCGGGATGATGGATATCGCTGCCCGCGCTGTGGAAGATATCGGGCAGCATATTGCGGGCGTACCGCGCCGCCTGGGCATCCCAGGCCGGCTGGTTGCCGCTGTTGCACACCTCCACGCCGTCCACGGCCAGGCAGGGGGCCATATGGCCGTCCCGGCTCATGTATCCCGCCTGGCGGAAGGGATGGCACTGCACCGCGCAGCCGCCTGCGGCGTGCACGTGCTCCAGCCACTGCATGCGCGTCCAATCCCGCATACCGGGATGGGCCAGCATGTACTCCTTGGTCAGGCCGTACACCAGCCACTCATCCCACAGATCAAACCGCTCCTCCAGGCCGAAGAACACCTTGAACCCGCGCCTGTAGCCCTCCTCGGCGGCGTCCTCATAGCCGCGGCAGTATTCCGTTACCCATTGATCCCAGGGCAGCTCCCGGTTCGGCCGGCAGTTGCCGTGGAAAAAATGATCGGTCACGATGATGCCGTCATAGCCCAGGTCCATATATTTGGCGATGTAATCCCGCCCCGGCGCTTTGCCGCAGGCGCTGCCCTGCATGGTGTGGAGATGCGTTTCGTACTTGAATTCCATGGTCTTCCCCTTTTGATCAGTCTCCCAAACAGTATACCCCGCCCGGCAAAAAACAGCAAGCGGTTCCGCCGGTTTTTTTGCGTCGGCCCCATAAAAACGGCCGGCCGGGCATTGCCCCGGTCGGCCGGAACTGGCGGTTGCGCAAGGATTACAGGATCTGGAAGTTTTTGGTGTACACCGGCATGCCGTTAAAGAACAGCTCGGTGGTATACACGCCTGTGGGGACCTCCCCGGTCTTCTCGTACATCCGGCGGATGTAATCAAAGCCGGTATAAAGGGAATAGGTGGGCCGGTCGGCATTGCCCCGGAAGGTGTAATTCTGGCAGATCACGGTTTCGGTATAGCCGTTTGGCGCGGTGATGGCCACCTGCACCAGGTAGGTGCGGGAGCTGCTCAGCACGGGCAGGCGAACGTTAAAGATGAGGCCGTACTCCCGCTGGCCCATGGTGGACAGGATGTCCGCCGCGGACAGGGGCATTTTTTCGCCCCGGGGACGGTCGAACAGCGTGGGCTTGACCGCGCCGTCGATGGTCACGGTGATGCCCTCGGTGGTCAGCCGGCCGTCGGTAAAGGCGGGCGCCTCGGGGATGGTGAGGACCTCCGCCACGTGGCCGCCGTTATCATCCATGATCTCCACGGTATAGGCGTGGCCCGGCAGCAGGGTGCTGAAGGTGAACTGCCGTTCGGTGGTGGTGGAGGCTTCCCGGTCGCCCCCCGCCCAGAAGGCGGTCTGCGCGGTATCGTTGCCCGCGTAGGGCTCGTAGCCCACCACATAGGTATGGCCCTCCTCGCTGTCGCTCCAGCGCACCGTGGTGAAGCCATCCTGGCGTTCCACCTGCGCATCCACGGCAAACTCCCGCTCGGCCAGGCCCATCAGCGGCAGCAGCAGCATAACAGCCAGCAGCGCTCCAACCCACGCCATCTGCTTTTTCATCTGTGTATTCCTCCCATCCCGCGTCTGTGCGGGCATAAAATTCCGCCTATATAATACATGACCAGGACGGCGATTGTCAATGAATTTCCCGCGCCGGGCCGCAAATACGCCCGTTTATATTGACAAAAATTGAAAAAAGGTGTATGACATAACAGTTAGCAAAGGTAAACCGCCTTTGCTATATCAAAGCACTGCGGTTAGCAATAACTAACATATTGGAGGCGAACGCCATGCCCATAGTGGAATTCAACCATGTGACCAAAACCTACACCAGCGGCGATCACGTGCTCAACGCCCTGGACGACGTGAGCTTTACCCTGGACGAGGGCAAATTTGTGGTGATCCTGGGGCCCAGCGGCGCGGGCAAGAGCACGCTGCTGAACATGCTGGGCGGCCTGGACAGCCCCACCAGCGGCACCATCCGGGTGAACGGCAAGGATATCGCCCGGCTGAGCGCCAACGAGCTGGCCGATTACCGCGCCAGCACCGTGGGCTTCGTATTCCAGTTCTATAACCTGATCCCCACGCTGACCGTGCACGAGAACGTGCGCCTGGTGCAGGAGATCTCCCCCAACTACATCTCCGCCACCGATATGATCGCCGAGGTGGGGCTCAGCGACCATCTGCACAACTTCCCGGCGGAGCTCTCCGGCGGCGAGCAGCAGCGCATCTCCATCGCCCGCGCCCTGGCCAAGAACCCCAATATCCTGCTGTGCGACGAGCCCACCGGCGCCCTGGACAGCGAGACCGGCGTGATGGTGCTCAAATTGCTGCTCAAGATGGCCCGGGATCACGGCAAAACGTGATCCGCGTAAAGAACGGCAGGATCCGCGATATCCAGGAGCAGGCCGCGCCGCTGAGCGCCGACGAAGTGGAGTGGTGATATGCTGCTGAGAAAATTATTCCGCACCGCCTGGCAGTACAAGGCGCAGTTCATCTCCATGATCCTGATGGTGGCCATCGGCGTGGGCGTGTTCCTTGGCTTCAACATCGAGTGGAAAAGCATTGAGGAGGACACCGGCGCGTTTTTCGAGGAGACCCGGTACGCCGATTTTCGCCTTTACTCCCAAAGCGCCCTGGGCTTTACGCCCAAGGATATTGAGGCCGTGCGGCAGATCCCCGGCGTGGACGCCGCCAGCCGGTTCCTGACCGTCAACGTGGGCCTGAAGGATACCAAAAAGGCCGTAGCGCTTAACGTTTGCGAGGATTACGACGTATCCACCATGCTGATCATGGCGGCTGGAATTGACCTACAACGGCATGACCATCAGCGGCGAGGTGGTGGGCCTGGCCAAGTGCGGCGAGCAGATGATCTGCCTGGCCGACAGCAACCAGCTGATGCCCGATTACAGCACCTTCGGCTTTGCCTACATCAGCCCCGCCAAGCTGAAGGCCGCCCTGCGCGGCTTTACCTTCTACCCGCAGATCAACGTGCGCTCCGGCCTTCCCAAGGCCGAGATGGAGCGGCTGGTCAGCCAGGCCCTGGGCCGCACCATCCTGGTGACCGACAAGATGGAGCACGTTTCCTACGCCGAGGCCATGGGCGAGAGCGAGGAGGGCAAAACCATGGGCTCGGTGCTGCCGGTGCTGTTCCTGGCCATCGCGGTGCTGACCATGGTCACCACCATGCACCGCATCGCCGCCAACGAGAAGGTGCAGATCGGCTGCCTCAAGGCCCTGGGCTTCCGCGACCGCCGCATCCTGCGCCATTACACCAGCTACGGCTTCTTCATCGGCCTGGCGGGCATGGCGCTGGGCATCGCCCTGGGCTACGGCATCGCCGCCTTTATCATGAACCCCAGCGGCATGATGGCCACCTACTTCGATATGCCGGATGACGCCTGGAAGCTGGTCATGCCCGCCTTCTGCTGGCCGGTGATGGCCGCCATGCTGATTTTGCTCACCGCCATCAGCTTCCTTTCCATTAAAAAGATGCTGCATGGCACCGCGGCGGACGCCCTGCGTCCCTACACCCCCAAGGCCATGCGCCGCAGCCGCATCGAAAAGCTGCCGCTGTGGAAGCATCTTTCCTTCGGCACCAAATGGAACCTGCGGGACGTGCTGCGGCACAAATCCCGCTCCGCCATGACGCTGGTGGGCGTGATGGGCTGCATGGTGCTGCTGGTGGGCGGCCTGGGCATGGTGGACACCATGGATGATTTTCTGGGCACCCTGGGCAGCAAGATATGCAATTACGCCACCCGGGTGAACCTGAGCGAGAACGCCAAGAACGCCGACGCCATCGCCCTGGCGGACAGCTTAAACGGCGATTGGGAGGCCGACAGCGGCGTGAGCTATGACGGCCGGACCGTGACGCTGTGCGTATACCGCGCCGATCAGAACAAGATCCGCTTTGTGGACAAGGCCAACGATCTGGTCACCCTGGGCGATGACGGCGCGTACCTGTGCCAGCGCTTAAAGGATACCGCAAAGATCGGCGATACCATCTCCTTCTCCCCCTACGGCAGCGATCAGACCTATACCGTGCGGGTGGCCGGGTATATCCGCTCGGTGATGACCGAGAGCATTTCCCTCACCGCGGCCTACGCCGATCAGTGCGGCATCCCCTACCAGCTGACCACGGTATACACCGATGTGCCCCATGATCAGATTGAGACCTCCGCGCTGATCTCCGGCACCCAGGACAAGGACACGCTGATGGCCACCTACGACGGCTTTATGGAGCTGATGAACACCATGATCGCCGTGCTGGTGCTGGCCGCCGTGGTGCTGGGCGTGGTGGTGCTCTACAACCTGGGCGTGATGAGCTATGTGGAGCGCAGCCGGGAGCTGGCCACCCTGAAGGTGCTGGGCTTCCGCGACCGCCGCATCGGCCAGCTGCTGATCAGCCAGAACGTGTGGCTCACCGTGCTGGGCGTGGCCCTGGGCATCCCCGCGGGCATCGGCACCCTGTACGGCCTGCTGAACGCCCTGGCGGGCAATTACGAGCTGAAGCTCACCCTGGGCGTGCTCACCTATTCCGTCAGCATCCTGATCACCTTCGGCGTATCCCTGGCCGTGGGCTGGATGGTGGCCCGCAAAAACCGCCGCATCAACATGGTGGAGGCGCTCAAGAGCGGGGAGTGACGCCAACGGGGTTTGACGAAGGCGTTCCTTCTCGGAGCCCGAGAAGGAACCGAAGAGGGCTGCGTTTGTCGCCGTAAATGCTGCTGGCATTTCCGCCAACGGGCTTTGACTCGTGCCGTCGTTCCCGGACCAGCGTGGCGGAGCCGCGCGGGCGGTGCGCGAAGCGCACCGCTGAACACAGGAAAAATCCGGCAAAACCGAGCAAGCTTGGTTTTGCCGGATTTTTCCTGTGTTCTGTTGTCCGGGAACTCGCTTGGCGACTTAAACCTAACTGGCGGAAGCAAGCCTGCTTACCCATTCAATCCGGTTCGCCAGCTGCTTCTTTGTTACTTTCTTCCCGGAAGAAAGTAACGTTCCCCCTCGTCTCCCCACCCCCCTGCGAAAATGCGCCCGTGTTCTTTACGCCGGGCGCTGCTTATGCTACAATGGCCTTTGGTACTATATCCAACGCAGAAACGGAGGGGCGTCCCTTGATCCAGCTTTATTACAGCGGCATGTTTGCGCTGTCCCTTGTATTCGCCGCCATCTATATTTTCCTGTGGCACAAGCATTTTGACGTGAACTTTACCATGATCTTCACTCTGGTGCCGGTGGCCTGCCTGGGGTATGTGCTGCAGGAAATGTCGGGCAGCCTGGAGGGGCTGATCCGCGCCATGCAGATCATCTACATCGGCGGCTGTTTTTTGCAGCTGTTTATCCTGCTGAGCATCTTTAACCTGTGCCGCATCCCCCTGGCCAAGGGGCTGCGGACGGCGCTTTTCCTGGTATGCGTATGCCTGTACGTCTCGGTGCTGACCATCGGGCGCATGGATCTTTTTTACAGCGATATCGCCTACGACACGATCGGCGTCTCGCCCAATCTTACGCGCCGCTACGGCCCCATGCACACCGCCTTTTACGCGGTGATCCTGGTGTTCTTCCTGGTGGGCATCATCACGATCGCCTATTCCCTGCACCGCAGGAAGCAGGTGCCGCGCATGATCCTGTACCTGCTGATCCTGCCGGACGTGATCTGCATGCTGAGCTTTTTTGTGGGCCGCCGCGTATTCCGCACGGTGGATTTTGTGCCCCTGGGCTATGTGCTGGCGGAGCTGACCTACCTGCTGATCGCCCACCGGGTCAACCTCTACGATGTGAGCGATACGGTGATTGATTCCATGGTGCAGGAGAAGGGCATCGGCTACATCTCCTTTGATTTCCGCCATCGCTATCTGGGCAGCAACGAGGCGGCAAAGCGGCTGGTGCCCGGGCTTTCGGACATCGCCGTGGATGCGCCCTTCGGCGATCTGCCCTCCCTGCAGACGATCCGCGGCTACCTGGACAGCTTTCAGCGCGCGCCGGGGAAGGAGACCTTTGTCTATACGTCGCAGGATGAAAACGGCAATGAGCGGATCTACAACGTGGCCGTCAATTACCTCTACGACGGCATCCGCCGGCGGGGGTACATGGTCACCTTTACCGATGATACCGCCAACAAAAAATACATCCGCCTGCTGGACACCTATAACGAGAACCTGCAGCGCGAGGTGGAGGAAAAGACCCGGCACATCGTGGAGATGCACGATAACCTGATCATGAGCATGGCCATGATGGTGGAGAGCCGGGACAACTCCACCGGCGGGCACATCAAGCGCACCAGCGAGGGCGTGCGCATCCTGCTGGACGAAATCAAAAAAGAGGGCGCGCTGCCCCTGTCCCCGGCCTTCCGCCGGGATATGATCAAGGCCGCGCCCATGCACGATCTGGGCAAGATCGCCGTGGACGACGCCGTGCTGCGCAAGCCGGGCCGCTTCACCGGGGAGGACTACGCCAAAATGAAGCGCCACGCCGCGGAGGGCGCACGGGTCATCCACGAGATCCTGCTGCACACCGATGACGAATCCTTCAAAACGGTGGCGGAAAACGTGGCCCATTACCACCACGAGCGCTGGGACGGCTCCGGCTATCCCGACGGGCTCTCCGGGGAGCAGATCCCCCTCGAAGCCCGGATCATGGCCGTGGCCGACGTGTACGACGCCCTGGTGAGCAAGCGCGTGTACAAGGAAGCCTATGCCTTTGACCGTGCCGACCGCATCATCCTGGAGGGCATGGGCACGCAGTTTGACCCCGGCCTCCGCTCCGCCTATATCAAGGCGCGGCCCAGGCTGGAAGCGTATTACGGAGCGCTGCAGGAAGGGTGAAGCGGGGGAACGAACGGAGGCGTTCCTTTCTGGAGATACGCCCCGCGCTACTGCCTTCGGCAAGCGCGGGTTTCGGATGGCGATTCGCAGAATCGCTCATCCTCAGTCTGCCTGCGGCAGACGCTACCCAAGAAGGAACCGAAAGAGGCTGCGTTGTCGACGCTCCTGTTGCTGGTATTTCCGCCAACGGGCTTTGACGCGTGCCACCGTTCCTGGGCCCGCAGCGCCCGGAAAACCTGCCCTTGGGCCGGTTTTCAGCGGAGGGCGGGCCGGAAGGCCCCGGGCAAGGCCAGCTTCGCTAGCCGCGCGGTGCGCAAAGCGCACCGCTGAACACAGGAAAAATCCGGCAAAACCGAGCAAGCTTGGTTTTGCCGGATTTTTCCTGTGTTCAGTTGTCCGGGAACTCGCTTGGCGACTTAAACCTAACTGGCGGAAGCAAGCCTGCTTACCCATTCAACCCGGTTCGCCGGCTGCTTCTTTGCAGCTTTCTTCTCAGAAGAAAGCGCGGAATCTCCTCCCCGCGTTACTCGTTCCTGGCCCAGTAGAGCACGGCGTCCACGGCGCGGTTCCAGCCGTGGAGCAGCTCCTCGCGGCGCTCGGCGTCCATGGCGGGGACAAACTTGCGCTCCACGTGCCAGCCATCGGCGGTCTGCTCCAGGTTATCATAAATGCCCACGGCCAGGCCGGCCAGCAGCGCCACGCCCAGGGCGGTGGTCTCCAGCACGGCGGGGCGCTGGATGGCGATGCCGGCGATATCGGCCTGGAACTGCATCAGGAAGTTATTGGCCGTCGCGCCGCCATCCACCCGCAGGCTGGCGGGGCGCTCCCCGATATCCTGCACCATGGCTTCAAACAGATCGCGGCTCTGATAGGCGATGCTCTCCAGGCCCGCCCGGACGATCTGCGCGCGGCCCGTGCCCCGGGTCATGCCAAAGAGCGTGCCCCGGGCATACATGCTCCAGTGGGGCGCGCCCAGGCCGGTAAAGGCGGGCACCAGGTAAACGCCGTCGCTGTCGGGCACGGACATGGCGATGGCCTCGCTCTCGCTGGCCTTGCCCACAAACTGGATCTCGTCCCGCAGCCACTGGATGGTGGCGCCGCCCATGAATACGCTGCCCTCCAGGGCGTAGGTGGGCTTGCCGCCCAGCCGCCAGGCCATGGTGGTCAGCAGCCCGTGATCGGAGAGGCGGAACTCCTCGCCCGCGTTCATCAGCATAAAGCAGCCGGTGCCATAGGTATTCTTGGCCATGCCCTTCTGGAAGCAGGCCTGGCCGAACAGCGAGGCGTGCTGATCGCCGGCCATGGCGGCCACCGGGATCTCGCAGCCCAGGATGCTGTCGTCCAGCATGCCGATCACCTGGGCGTTATCCACCACCGTGGGCAGCAGCTCCCGGGGGATATCCAGGATCCGGAGCAATTCATTATCCCATTGCTGGGTATGCAGGTTGAACAGCATGGTGCGCCCGGCGTTGGTGGCGTCGGTCACGTGGGGATGCCCCTTGACCAGATGCCAGGCCAGGAAGGTATCCACCGTGCCGAAGCAGAGCTCGCCCTTCCTTGCCCGCTCGCGGGCGTCCAGGGCGTCCAGCAGCCACTGCAGCTTGGTGCCGCTGAAGTAGGCGTCGGGCACCAGGCCGGTTTTTTCGCGGATCAGATCGGCATGGCCGGCTCGCACCAGTTCCTCCACATAGCTGGCCGTGCGGCGGCACTGCCATACGATGGCGTTGTACAGCCATTTGCCGGTGGCGCGCTCCCAGAGCAGGGTGGTTTCCCGCTGGTTGGTGATGCCGATGGCGGCGATCTCGTTGGGGTCGATGCCGGTGCTGCGCACCGCCGCGCGGAGCGATTCGATCTGCGTGGAGAGGATATCCCCGGGGTCGTGCTCCACCCAGCCGGGGTTGGGATAATATTGCTTGAATTCCTGGGCCGCGGAGCCCACCATGCGTCCCTCGGTGGTAAAAATCACCGCGCGGGAGGAGGTTGTGCCCTGATCCAGAGCCACCAGGTAGCGCTTGTTCATATAATCGTATTCCCCTTTCCATATTTCAGGACGGATGCCTTTTTTATTTATTGTACCATCTCCCGCTGGGCGTGGCAAATACTTTTTTGCGCCCTCTGTGTACAGGGGCCGATTCTTTGTGTATAATGATGCTGAAAAACAGAAGGAGCCTGCGCCAAATGGAAACCAAAGTTTACGCCTTTGACGCCGTTCTGCACGAGGAACCGGACGGCGGCGCGTACATCATTTTTCCCTATGACCTCCGCCGGGAGTTTGGCAAGGGGCGGGCAAAGGTGCGCGCGGAGTTCAACGGCATCCCCTACGATGGCAGCATCGTCAACATGGGCGTAAAGGACGGGGCCGGCGGCGTTTGCTATATCCTGGGCGTGCTCAAATCCATCCGGAAGCGGCTGGGCGTCGCCGACGGCGACCGGATCAGCGTAAGGATCACCGCGGAAGAGAACGGCGCGCCGCAAACCATTGACGAATACATCGCCCGCCAGGACGCCGCGGCGCAGCCCCGGCTGCGGGAACTCCGGGCGCTCCTGCGCGGCGCGCTGCCCCAGGCGGAAGAGCGCCTCTCCTGGTCCATGCCCACCTACTGGCAGGGCCGCAACCTGATCCACTTCGCCGCCGCGAAAAATCACCTGGGTATTTATCCCGGCGGCGAGGCCACGGCGGTATTCGCCCGGGAGCTGGAAGGCTTCGATGTGAGCAAGGGCACTATCCGCATCCCCTGGGCAGCGGATCTGCCCGCCGATCTGATCACGCGCATCGCCCGGTGGTGCCTGGAAACATACGTAAAATAAAAAAACGGGAGGGGCCCATGGCGCTCATTTACCGAAAGCTGACGGAAAACGACCTGGAAACCTTCATTGCCCTGCGCGTCGCCCAACTGCGGGAGGAGGGCGCCAGGGAAGAACTGGATCTGCGCCCCGCGCTGCGGGATTACTACCGCCGGCACCTGGCGGACGGCACTTTCGTCTCCTGGCTGGCGGTGGCGGAGGGCCGGATCATCGGCACCAGCGGCATGTCCTTTGTGGAAAAGCCGCCCTACTTCGGCTGCCCCACCGGGCGGATCGGCCTGCTCTCCAGCATGTACACCGCCCCCGAGCATCGCCGCCGGGGCATTGCCCGGGAGCTGCTGCGCCGGGTGGTGGCGGAGGCCCGGGCATACGGCTGCGGGGCCGTGCAGATCACCGCCTCCGATATGGGCGTGCTGCTGTACAGCGATTTCGGCTTCGTAAAAAACGGCAACTTTATGCAATACAAGCTGTAATGGAACGGTAAAAATGAAAGCTTATTATCATCTGCCCGGGCTGTTTGAGTTCTGCGAGCTGTACCGCGCCTTCCTGCCGCTGTACCGGGCCCACCGGGACTGGTTTTACCCCTGGTGCGAGATCGGCTCCCTGTACGGCGCGCCCGCGGACTGCCTGTGGGGCGGCGGGCGCGTGGGCTATGGGGAGGAGCGGCCGGAGGACACGGCGGCGCTGGCCCGGGAATACGGCATCTCCGCCCGGCTGACCCTGAGCAATTCCCTGCTGCGGCCGGAGCACCTTTCCGATAAAAAATGCAACGCGCTGTGCGCGCTGTTTGAGCATAACGGCCCGGCGCAAAGCGGCGTGATCCTCTGCTCCGATCTGCTGCTGGATCACCTGCGCCGCCGGTATCCCGGGTTCTATTTCGTCTCCTCCACCACCAAGGTGCTGCGGGATTTTGATCAGCTTGAAGCCGAGCTGAACCGCCCGGAATTTAGCTATGTGGTGCCGGATTTCCGGCTGAACAAGGAATTCGGCCATCTGAACGCCCTGTCCCCGGCGCAGAAGCAAAAGGTGGAATTCCTCTGCAACGAATGCTGCTGGTTCGATTGTCCGGACAGGAAGGCCTGCTACGAAAACGTGAGCCGCAAAAGCCTGGGCGAAAGCTGCCCGGATCATATCTGCGTATCGCCCGCCGCCCGGCGCGGCTACCGCTTCTCCGATGCCATGCAAAACCCGGCTTTCATCAGCATAGAAGACATCCAGAATATCTATCTGCCCGCCGGCTTCTCCCATTATAAAATCGAGGGCCGCAGCCTGGGCAGCGCCATGATCCTGGAGTTCCTGCTCTATTACCTGACCAAGCCCCAATACCAGCTGAACGTGCGGGAGGAAATCTACCTGAGCAGCGCGCTGGATCTGTTTTGACGCA
>CADAHU010000097.1:3926-12176 GCA_902787835.1 uncultured Eubacteriales bacterium | reverse complement strand
AACGACGACGTGGTTGCCGCCATGATCAAGGGCAACCCCGATCCCAAGTTCGAGCGCTTCGTGTACGACTGCTATCGCCGCTTCATCCAGATGTTCTCCGACGTGGTTATGGAAGTGGGCAAGAAGTACTTTGAGCAGCTGATCGACGCCATGAAGGAAAAGAAGGGCGTCACCTATGATACCGAGCTGACCGCCGCCGACCTGTGCGAGCTGGCCCAGCAGTTCAAGGCCGAGTACAAGAAGCAGCTGGGCGCCGATTTCCCCAGCGATCCCAAGGTGCAGCTGTACGAAGCCATCCGCGCCGTGTTCCGCAGCTGGGATAACCCCCGCGCCAACGTGTACCGCATGGATCACGACATCCCCTACAGCTGGGGCACTGCCGTAAACGTGATGCCCATGGTGTTCGGCAACCTGAACGATAACAGCGGCACCGGCGTGGCCTTCACCCGCAACCCCGCCACCGGCGAGAAGGTGCTGATGGGCGAGTTCCTGACCAACGCCCAGGGCGAAGACGTGGTGGCCGGCGTGCGCACCCCCATGCCCATCAGCCAGATGGAAGAAAAGTTCCCCGAAGCCTACAAGCAGTTTGTGGAAGTGTGCTCCATCCTGGAGAACCACTACCGCGATATGCAGGATATGGAGTTCACCGTGGAGAACGGCAAGCTCTACATGCTGCAGTGCCGCAGCGGCAAGCGCACCGCCCAGGCCGCCATCAAGATCGCCTGCGATCTGATCGACGAGGGCATGATCAGCGAGGAAGAAGCGCTGATGCAGATCGACGCCAAGAGCCTCGATATGCTGCTGCATCCCACCTTTGACGCCGCCGCCCTGAAGAAGGCCCAGCCTGTGGGCAAGGGCATCGCCGCCAGCCCCGGCGCCGCCGCCGGCACCATCGTCTTCACCGCTGAGGACGCTGTGGAGCATGGCAAGAAGGGCGAAAAGGTCGTCCTGGTCCGCCTGGAGACCAGCCCCGAGGATATCGAGGGCATGAAGTACAGCCAGGGCATCCTGACCGTGCGCGGCGGCCAGACCAGCCACGCGGCCGTGGTTGCCCGCGGCATGGGCACCTGCTGCGTATCCGGCTGCGGCGATATCAAGATGGACGAAGCCAACAAGTGCTTCACCCTGGCCGGCAAGACCTACAAAGAGGGCGACGTGATCTCCCTGGACGGCAGCACCGGCAACATCTACGGCGAGCTGATCCCCACCGTGCCCGCCGATCCCAACAGCGGTTACTTTGGCCGCATCATGGAGCTGGCCGACAAGTATAAGACCATGGGCGTGCGCACCAATGCCGACACCCCCAAGGATGCCAAGCAGGCTGCCGCCTTCGGCGCCCAGGGCATCGGCCTGTGCCGTACCGAGCATATGTTCTTCGGCCCCGACCGTATCCCCGCCTTCCGCGAGATGATCTGCGCCGAGACCGAGGAAGAGCGCAAGGCCGCGCTGGATAAGATCGAGCCCATGCAGCAGGCTGACTTTGAGGGCCTGTTTGAGGCGCTGGGCGGCTATCCCGTGACCATCCGCTTCCTGGATCCCCCGCTGCATGAGTTCGTGCCCACCGAAGAGGCCGATATCGAAGCGCTGGCCAAGGCCCAGGGCAAGACCGTAGCCTACATCAAGCAGGTCATCGCGGATCTGCACGAGTTCAACCCCATGATGGGTCATCGCGGCTGCCGCCTGACCGTCACCTATCCCGAAATCGCCGTGATGCAGACCAGCGCCATCATCAAGGCTGCCCTGGCCGTCAAGGCCCGCCATGCCGATTGGAACGTTGTGCCTGAAATCATGATCCCCCTGGTTGGCGAGCTGAAGGAATACAAGTTCGTCAAGAACATCGTGGTCAAGACCGCCGATGAGCTGATCAAGGCCGCCGGCAGCGATCTGAAGTACGAAGTGGGCACCATGATCGAGATCCCGCGCGCCGCCCTGACCGCCGACGAGATCGCCAAGGAAGCCGATTTCTTCTGCTTCGGCACCAACGACCTGACCCAGATGACCTTCGGCTTCAGCCGTGACGACGCCGGCAAGTTCCTGCCCGCGTACTACGCCAACAAGATCTATGAGTTCGATCCCTTCGCCCGTCTGGATACCGTGGGCGTTGGCAAACTGATGAAGATGGCCGTGACCCTGGGCCACGAGAACAACGCCAACATCCACTGCGGCATCTGCGGCGAGCATGGCGGCGATCCCTCCTCCATCGAGTTCTGCAACGAGATCGGCCTGAACTACGTCTCCTGCAGCCCCTTCCGCGTGCCCATCGCCCGTCTGGCCGCCGCCCAGGCTGCCATCAAGGCCAAGAAGGCCTGAGAAGGCAAACAGGGATAAGGTTCCCATATAACACCACCGCCCCCGGCCGTATGGCCGGGGGCGGTTTTTATGGAAGGAGTTTCATATTGACAAACGGTCGGTTCACCGATATAATGAAAGCGAGGGAAGAGGGGATGAACATGACGATGCAATCCATGCTGCGGGAGAAAAATATGTCCATGTACCGTCTGTCACAGATCAGCGGCGTGCCCAAAACGACCGTGATCGATATATGCTCCGGCAAAAGCGATATTGAAGGCTGCACCGCAAAGACAGTCTTGCAGCTCTCCCGGGCGCTGGGCTGCACCATGGAAGAATTGATGCAGATCGGAAATAGCCGTTATGACCGCGCTACGGGATTGCCCAAGGATGAAAGCTATCTGGAGAAAGGCCTCCCGGCTTATCTTCAAAAATCCATCGCGGCCATGCAGGCCTCCTGGAAGATTGAAGATGGCGGTGGGAAAGACTTGCATTGGGATCTTTACTGGAGCGAGTTGAACGCCGATATCAACAGCGCGGAGACGGAGCAGGAAATATCCAGCGACCAGGCCTGGTATCTGCGCCGGAAATATCTGCGGATAGAAAAGGATGATAATACATGATTGATTTTAGCTTATTGCCCCGGCGGAACAAGACCTATGCCGGCGCAAACGGCAGCAAGATCGCAGTGATGTATGCGGATGCGCTGTATATGCTCAAATTTCCCGGCATTGCCAGGAAAAACAGGGAATTGAGCTATGCCAACGGCTGTATCTGCGAGTATCTTGGCTGCCATATTTTTGAAATCGCGGGCATTCCCGTACAGGAAACAATGCTTGGCACGTTCTCCCGGAATGGCAAAGAAAAAATCGTTGTGGCCTGCAAGGATTTCACTGCGCCGGATACCGTGCTCCAGGACTTCGCTTCGCTGAAAAATACGATCATTGATTCTGAGCATAACGGATATGGAACGGAATTATCGGATATTCTGATGGCGATGGATGAGCAGCAGGCGATGGATCCCGATGCGCTGAAGCAGCGGTTTTGGGATATGTTTATCGTGGATGCGCTGATCGGGAACTGGGATCGGCACAATGGGAACTGGGGATTTCTGTACAACAGCAGAACGGACGAAATGACGCTGGCCCCGGTCTTTGACTGCGGCAGCAGTCTTTTTCCCCAGGCCGACGAGGAAATTATGCAGGCCGTCCTGGATGATCCTGCCGAAAGGGATGTGCGTATTTTTAAGATTCCTCTTTCCGGTATCCGGCAGGATGGACAGAAGATCAATTATTATGATTTCATTTATTCCGGGAAGAACAGGGACTGCAATGCGGCCCTGAAAAGAATCTTGCCCCGAATCGATATGAAGAAAATCGACCTGCTGATCGACGAAACGCCGTTCATCTCCGATCTGCAGAAGCGATTCTATAAGACTATGCTTGCGGAACGGAAGGAGAAGATTCTGGATCGGTCTTTGCAGAAAATCAGGAAAAAGGAACAAAGCCTTGCAAAATGAACAAACTGAAGAATGGACGCCATACGATCTTTGCGTGAAAACAACAACCCCCAGGCCACCTGTCCATCCTGCAGGCGGCCTGGGGTGTTTTATGGATGGGGCATCGGTCAAATGCCGTTATTTGTGTCCCTTTTCCAGGGCGTAGCGCTTTACGTAGCCTTCCAGCTCCTCCAGGCTCATGGGGGAGGCGATCAGCGCGCCCTGGCCCTTAAAGAAGCCGATCTCCTCGAAGGCCTCGAACTGCTCCTGGGTATCGATGCCCTTGGCGCACATATGGATATCCAGGGTTTCGGCCATGTGCTGGATGGCGATGACGGTGCGGTATACGCTGTCGTCCGTCAGCATCTGCTCGGTATAGCTGCGGTCCAGCTCCAGCAGATCAAAATGGATGCGGTGCAGCAGCGGCATATTGGTGCTGGCGGTGCCGAAGTTGCCCATCACCAGGGATACGCCCATTTCATCGTGCAGGGTGTTCAGGTTCTGGCAGCCCTGGGCGTTGATGCGCTGCAGCTCGCTGAGCTCAAACTGCAGGCGCTTGGCCTCCAGGCCGGTCTCCTGCAGGCAGGCGCGCACCTGCTCCACAAAGTGCTCGTTTTCGGCAAACTTGGGCAGCAGGTTCAGGGACAGCGTCAGGTTGCTGTTGGCCCGGCGGCTGAGCTCCACGGTTTTGCGCACCGCTTCCCATAAAAGGGTGATGGAGAACAGCTGGGACAGGGAATCCTCCTGCTCCACCACCTGCAGGATGGGCCAGGAGGGCAGCAGGTTGCCATCCTCCCCGCGGAATTGGGATACAAAGAGTTCATAGGTGTTGCAGGTGTTCTTGCCGAAGGTCCATTTGGGCTGGGCGCTGAGCACCATGGCGTTCTTTTCCAGGATCATGTTGGATATGACGCTGTGTTCCATCGGGAGGCCTCCTTTTGCAGATGCGGGAATGTATCAAAGATATACAAAAATCTTGTCTATTGTTTACTTTCGACGCGCCGGCGATTTTTCCTGCAAAAAAGCGGAAGAAGCGCCGGATAAAAAACGAAAGCTGAAAACCCCGCGCCCTTTTTATACTGAACCCAAAACATACGCAAACAGAAATTGGACGGGGAAGATTACGTTCGAGGCCTCCGCGGCCTCGAGCTCTGCGCCAGGCGACTTCGTCTTCTGGACCTCAGCGGGCGAATCAACTTGAATCGGAAACCAAACTTGTTTCCGCCAGTTTATACATGGTCGCCAAGAGAGTTCCCGGGCGCGCACGGCAAAGCCGTGCTGCCAGGGAACGGGGACAGGCGCTAAAGCCTGTCGGCGGAAAAGCCCGCAGCATTTACGGCGACAAAGCAGGTTTTCTGCTTCTCTTTTGACGCAAAAGAGAAGCGTACCCCCTTCCCCGTGCATGAGCAAACCGCCTTCCCGATCAGAGCACTTCCACCAGCTCGATGCGGAAATTGAGCTCCTTGCCGGCCATCTCGTGGTTGGCGTCGAAGGTGATCACCTGGTCGGTTTTGGCCTTGACCGTCACCGGGAAGGGCTGGCCGTACTGGTTTTGCAAGTACACCCGCTGGCCCGGCTCCAGCGCCTCGGCCCCGGGCAGCTGCACCAGCGCCACGGTAAACACGGCGGAGGGATCAATTTCGCCGTAGGCCTCCGAAGGCATCAGGTGCACATCCACCGCCTGGCCCACCTCCAGATCGGCCACGGCGGCGTCGAAGCCCTTGATCATCTGGCCCGCGCCGCAGACGAACTCCAGCGGCTCGCCCCGGTCATAGGAGGAATCAAACTGCGCGCCGTCGTTGAAGGTGCCCCGGTAATGGACGCGGACGCGCTTGCCCACGTTTTTGCCCTCCAGCTGGGAATGGCAGCTTCCGGGGCAGCCCGCGCAGCTTTCCGCCGCGCAGTCGTGCTCTTCCCCATGGTGATGATCGCAATTGGCGCCGGTATTGACCAGCTCCCCGCGCAGATAGGCCGCCACCGCTTTGTCGGCGTCGCCTTCCGCCCCGGCGCACAGCGCGATACCCTTTTCTTCCAGCGCAGCCTGCGCGCCGCCGCCGATGCCGCCGCAGATCAATACGTCTATGCGCTGCTCGTTCAGCAGCGCCGCCAGCGCCCCGTGGCCGCTGCCCTCCGCGCCGATGATCCGGGATCCCAGGATCTTTCCATCCTCCACGTCGTATACCTTAAACTGCTCAGTATGCCCAAAGTGCTGGAACACCTGGCCGTTTTCATAGGTAACAGCGATTTTCATTTGGTGTTTACCTCCCCAAATTTCAATATTCATCACAAATGATTATAGCATACAGGCCGTCCCCACGCCACAAAAATATAAGCGATCCATAAATTCGGCGGCCCGGGCACTGTATTAAAGCCTGTAAACATGCTATAATGGGGAAAGCGATCCGGCGCGGGAACGCGCCATGGCCGATACAGGGCAGAAAGCGAACGGTCAAAATGAAAATTGCCATTCTATCCGATACCCATGATCTGCTCCGCCCGGAGGCGCTGGCGCGGCTGCCGGGGTGCGATTGCATCCTGCATGGCGGGGATATCAGCAGTCCGGGGATCCTGGAGCAGCTGAGCCGTTATGCCCCGGTGCGCGCGGTGCGGGGCAATAATGATAAGGTCTGGGCCGAGGGGCTGCCGCCGTATCTGGAGCTGGAGCTGGGCGGCCTTCGGGTGTACATGACCCATAAAAAGAAGGATCTGCCCAGGGATCTGTCGCCCTACGATCTGGCCGTATACGGGCACTCCCACCAGTACAGCGAGGCTTGGGCGGAGCATCCGGGCACGCGGCGGCGCACGCTGCTCCTGAACCCCGGCAGCTGCGGGCCGCGGCGGTTTCACCAGCCCATCACCCTGGCGATCTTGACCATCGGCGGGGATGGCTGGCAGGTGGAGCGGGTGGATATTCCCCACGCGCCCCGGGAGAAAGCGCCCCGGATCGACCCGGGCAATATCAAGGGGCAGATCGAGATCGTGATCAGGGAAACGAAAAAGGGCGTCGGGCCGGCGGGCATCGCCGAAAAATACGGCATGGATCCGGCGCTGGCGGAGCAGATCGCCCGGCTGTACGTCACCCATCCCGGGGTCACCGCGGAGGGGATCCTGGCCAAGATGGGGCTGTAAAGGATGAAAGAAAAAACCGCCGTTCCCATGCGGCGCAAAGGAGGAAAGAAAATGATTGAAATATCGACCCAGGGCAACAAGCAAGTGCTGCTGGTGGACGGCGCGCCCTTTATCATGATCGCCGGCGAGGTGCACAATTCCGATTCGTCCTCGCCCGCCTATATGGAGGGCATCTGGGATCAGGCCCAGGGCTTGGGGATGAATACGCTGCTGCTGCCGGTATCCTGGGAGATGACGGAGCCGGCGGAGGGAAGCTTTGATTTTTCCGTGCCCCAGACGCTGATCGACCAGGCCCGGGCAAGGGGCATGCGCATCGTGTTTCTGTGGTTTGGCAGCTGGAAAAACGCCGAGTGCATGTACGCGCCGGAATGGGTCAAGCGCGATCTGAACCGCTTCCCCCGGGCGCAGATCGATAAGGGGAAGAACAAGACGGGGCGGCGGATTTCCCCCTCGGCGCCCGTCACCTTTCCCTATACCAGCCTTTCCTACCTGGGGGAGGAGACCTGCGCGGCGGACTGCCGAGCCTTTGCCACGCTGATGCGTTTCCTCAAGGAATATGACGGGGCGGAGCAGACGGTGCTCGCCGTGCAGGTGGAAAACGAGACCGGCCTGCTGGGCGCGGCCCGGGAGCAATCCGACCTGGCGGATCAGCGCTTCGCCGCCGATGCGCCGCAGGATTTTATCCGTTATATGCGCGAGAATACCGCTTCCATGACGCCGGAGATCCGCGCCGCGGTGGAGCGGGGAGCCCACGCCGGCTCCTGGCGGGAGGTGTTCGGGGACGCGGCGGAGGAGATTTTTTCGGCCTACCATGTGGCGGGCTTCGTGGGCGCGGTGGCCCGGGCCGGCAAAAAGGAGTATCCGCTGCCCATGGCGGTCAACTGCTGGCTGGATAAGGGCGGCGCGCCCGGCACCTATCCCACCGGCGGCCCGGTATCCAAGGTGCGGGAGGTATGGCGGTACCGCGCCCCGGCGATCGATCTGTACGCGCCGGATATTTACGTGCCCAGCTTCGGCGCGGTGTGCGATGAATACACCCGCCGGGGAGAGGCGCTGTTCATCCCCGAAACGGCCACCCACAGCTATTGCGCGCCCCGGCTGGCCTATGTGATCGGCCATTACCACGCCGCCTGCTACTCGCCCTTTGGGTTTGATGATTTCGGCAAGCCCTTCAGCGCCGTGCAGGGCTTCCTGTTTGGCATGGATACCACCGATCCCGCCCTGAAAACGCCCCAGGACCCGGAGGAGTACCGGCGCATGGCCTGCCTGCTGCGGGAGATGACGCCCCTGCTGGCCCCGGCCTACGGCAGTGATCGGCTGCAGGCGGTCTCCGC
>CADAHU010000097.1:0-3854 GCA_902787835.1 uncultured Eubacteriales bacterium | reverse complement strand
TCTGGAAGCCCGGCCGCCGGCTCAACGGCGACGAGGCGGCCCAGCTGGAATTGAAGCAGCCCGCCGCCCTGCATATCAAAATGATCACCTATCCGTAAGGCCGCGCCCGGAAAAGCAAAGTTTTCCCGGCAAAGCACTTGCGCAGCGGAACGCCCATCTGATACAATAAAAAGGATCCCGCGTCCATCCCAATGGCGCGGACCCAACACTGCATTCCATTTTTCTTCAAATAACAAAGGAGGAGATTATCATGCTCAATCTGAACCTGAAACCCGCCAACGAATGCCGCTATGACGCCGTATCCCTGGGCGAGATCATGCTGCGCCTGGATCCCGGCGAGGGCCGCATCCGCACTGCCCGCGAATTCAAGGCCTGGGAGGGCGGCGGCGAATATAACGTGGTGCGCGGCCTGCACAAGTGCTTCGGCATGCGCACCGGCGTGCTGACCGCCTTTGCCGATAACGAGGTGGGCAAGCTGCTCAAGGATCTGATCGAGCAGGGCGGCGTGGATACCAGCCTGATCTGCTGGAAGAAAACCGACGGCATCGGCCGCCTGTGCCGCAACGGCCTGAACTTTACCGAGCGCGGCTTCGGCATCCGCGGCGCCGTGGGCTGCTCCGACCGCGCCAATACCGCCATCTCCCAGGCGACCCCCGAGGATTTTGATTTTGAGTACATTTTCGGCACCCTGGGCGTGCGCTGGCTGCATACCGGCGGCATCTACGCGGCCCTGTCCGAGCAGAGTTGCCGCACGGTGATCGAGGCCTGCAAGGTCGCCAAAAAGCACGGCACCATCATCTCCTACGACCTCAACTACCGCCCCTCCATGTGGTCTGCCATCGGCGGCCTGGAGAAGGCCCGCGAGGTCAACAAGGAAGTGGCCCAGTACGTGGACGTGATGATCGGCAACGAGGAGGACTTCACCGCCTGCCTGGGCCTGAAGGTGGAAGGCAACGATGAGAACCTGAAGGAGCTGAACCTGGACGGCTACTACAAGATGATCGCCGAGGCCGCCAAGCAGTATCCCAACTTCAAGGCCATCGCCACCACCCTGCGCACCGTCAAGACCGCCACCGTGAACGATTGGAAGGCCATCTGCTGGGCGGACGGCAAGGTGCATATGTCCAAGGCTTACGATGGCCTGGAGATCCTGGACCGCGTGGGCGGCGGCGATTCCTTCGCCTCCGGCCTGGTATACGGCCTGATGACCACCGGCGATCCCGAGCTGGCCGTCAATTACGGCGCGGCCCACGGCGCTCTGGCCATGACCACCCCCGGCGATACCAGCATGGCCAGCGTGGAGGAAGTGGAATCCATCATGAAGAACGGCAGCGCCCGCGTAAAGCGCTGATCCCAATAACCCCATATCAGCCGCCCGGAACCGCCGCGCACAGCCGGCGGCCCGGGCGGCATTTATGAAAAGGAGCATTCCATGGAGCTGTATCAGTTGACCGACCGCGTGTGGATTTATCCCTTTGAGGAGGAACGGGACAGGCCGAACCTGGGGTATATCCGGGGCGACCGCTGGAGCCTGGCCATCGACGCGGGGCATTCCGCCGCCCACACCCGGGCGTTTTATCGCGAGCTTGAGGAGGCCGCGCTGCCGCTGCCTGCGCTGACGGTACTGACCCACTGGCACTGGGATCATACCTTTGGCATGCACGCTGTGCATGGGCTCACCCTGGCGGGGCGGCGCACCAACGATCACCTGGCGGCATTCAAAAAGCGGCTGGAGGCCGAGGGCCGGGAGATGTTCCTTTCCATGCACGAGAGCATCCGCCGGGAGTATGCCGATGGGCAGCCGGTGGTGGTGACGCTGGCCGATCTGACCTTTACGGGGGAGATGGCGCTGGACCCCGGCGGCTGTCCGGTGCGGCTGTTCGGCACGGAAGCGCCGCACACCGATGATTCCACGCTGATCCTGCTGCCGGAGCAGAAAACGCTGTTCCTGGGCGACGCCGCCGGCGGCGTTTTCCCCACCTGGGAGAAGGACCCGGCCCTGTGCAAAAAGCTTATGGATACCATCGCGGCCACCGGCGCCGAGACCGTGCTGGAGAGCCACTGGACGCCCCAAAGCCGGGAGGAGCTCCTGGCCGATCTGATGGAGGAAGGCTGATGAGCGCCACGCTGATTGCGGCCCTGGCCGCGCTGAACCTGTTTTCCTTTGGCCTGATGGCCTATGACAAGCGCTGTGCCCGGCAGAGGCGGCGGCGCGTGCCGGAAAAGGCGCTGTTCCTGGCGGCGGCCTGCTTTGGGGCGCTGGGCGGGGTGCTGGGCATGCAGCTTTGCCGGCACAAGACCAAGCACTGGTATTTTCAGGTGTTTTTTCCGCTGCTGCTGATCGCGCAGATCGCGCTTTTGATCTGGCGGTACGCGGGATAAGGAAGGAAAGATATGCATACGATCAAGCATTTGACGATCATGGACGGCGGCATCGCCCTGAGCGCCATCCTGGAGCGCCCCTCCGCCGAGCGCTGCCCGCTGGCCATCGTGCTCCACGGCTTTACCAGCAGCAAGGATAAGGCGCACACCGTGGCCGCCTGCCAGGCCATGGAGGAGGCGGGCTTCGCCACCCTGCGGTTCGATCTGTACGGGCACGGGGAAAGCGGCGGCGAATTCAAATATCATACGCTGCATCAGTGGATATCCAATACCCTGGCGGTGATGGAGTACGCCCGCTCCCTGGATTTTGTGACCGATCTGTACCTCTCCGGCCATTCCCAGGGCGGGCTGGTGGCGGCGCTGGCGGCCGGCATGGCCCCCGACCTGATCAAGGGGCTGATCCTGCGCGCCCCGGCCTTTATGATCCCCCGCTGCGCCCGGGAGGGCAGCCTGCTGGGCTTCGCCTTTGATCCGCTGCACGTTCCCCGGGAGGTGGAGGTGATCAAGGGGCTGACGCTGTCGGGCAATTATATCCGCGTGGCGCAGACCGTGCATGTGGAGGAGGCTGTCGATCGCTTCCCCGGCCCGGTGCTGCTGATCCACGGCGATGCCGACGACGTGGTGCCGCCGGAGGAATCCCGCTGGGCCGCCGAGCGGTATCAGAACAGCCGCCTGGAGATCATCCCCGGCGAAAGCCACCATTTTGACTGCTTCCCCAAGCAGATGAAGCTCGTTATCCGGGGCTGGCTGACCCCGGGAAAGAAGGGAAAACGATGATCGAGGCCCTGCTGGAGAAGCCCTGTTGGGTGATTGATTTTTTGCCGGAGCAGGTGCCCGCGCGCAGCGCCGGGCAGTATTTTGCGGTGGAGGAGTTTTATCTGCGGGACGCTGAACAAAGCGACCTGCGCCGCAGCTTTGTCCGGATCCTGCTCAAAATCAACTGCTATTATGATTTGCAGGTATGCGAGCCGCAGGCGGCCAATTTTGTGCTGAACCCCGCGCCGGAGCAGCTTTTTTCCTGGATCGAGGGGAACAAAAAGGACCTGTGCATCCTGCTGCCGGGGGAAAAGGCGCTGCTCACCCTGAACCGGGAGGATACCTGCATGGCGGTGTACAACCCGTCGGAGCGGCTGCTGGGGCTGCTGGGCAGGCTGGCCGCCGCCGCGGGGCTGTTCCTTTGGCAGCCGCCCCGGGAGGAGGCTGCGCCATGATCCGTACCATCGTGCGCGATCCCTTTTTTCTGGGGCAAAAATCCGCCCCCGCCACCGCTGCGGACCGGCAGGTCATTACCGATCTGCTGGATACCCTGCGGGCCAACCTGGACCGCTGCGTGGGCATGGCGGCCAACATGATCGGCGAGCGCCGGCGCATCATCGTCTTTTGCAGCGGCCCTTTGCAGATGGTCATGGTCAATCCCCGGATCACCGCAAGATCCGGCCCCTACGAGGCCGAGGAGGGCTGCCTTTCCCTGG
>CADAHU010000096.1 GCA_902787835.1 uncultured Eubacteriales bacterium | reverse complement strand
AAGCGCGTTGGTGACCGCATTGAAAAGAAGCGTGTACTCTTTTTCCGTGATATTCATACTCACACCTCTTGTGGACAGGATAACACAGAGAGACCGCGAATCATGTCGATTCTTAGCCGAATACTTTTTTCAGAGCAAAAAAGATCCTGCCCACCGGGAGAGCCGATGAGCAGGACAGCCTGTTTCTTCTGTTTACATCAGTATGCTTCGCTGTGATCATATTCTCCGTATTCACAGCCAATGTGAGAGGCCTCTATTTCATCTGCCAGAATCAGTTGTCCATCCTTCCGGTCATACAACTTTACCGTGCCCCAACCATTACCGCCATTCCAAAGGTCCAAAGGCGGTTGTGATGCCTGCTGCCGTCCGGTGCTTCATAGTTGATCAACAGCATATCCTTTTTCAGGCAGTGCACCTCTGTTTCCATGGCGGCATAGATATTTTCCTGCCGCACATGCCAGACGACTTCTTCATCGTGCTCCTCAAAGGAGAATGTGGTTTTCACCATCAGGTGAAGCTTTGAAAAATTAAAGTCATATTCCTTGCCCTCATAGTAGAACACCCCCAACAGCCGACGATCCAACGGGACAAAATAAATCTTTGGCCTGCCACCGCCAATGTCGAAGACACTGTTCAACAACTGTTTCCCGGTCTTTCTGCTGACCAAACAGTTGGAGGACAGCCAGACCCAGGGTGTGGTGAAGTCCCGGCCCCAGTTCTTATCGGCGTAGCCGTAGCAGCGCTCCGGCGTGACCGTGTACTGTCTTCCGTTGTAAATAATGGTTCCGCTATAGGCACTCTTCATCCCCTCGGCGTGCCAGTACATGGCGAAGGCTTCCGCGTCCCGCATGGGCTTGCTGGCCCCGTATCCAACGTTAAAAGCGATCTGCTTGTCTACCGTCAGATCCCAGGTCATTGTTCCTGCGTCACACATCCACTCAGGATGAGCTGCTGCTTCTTCTGCCGTAATGTTAACACTGCCTTTCAGGGCTGTTTCACAGGCCAGACAGTCCGCGGCCTCAATCCGGTATGGGGCGTCTGGGTGCAAAGAGACGTCTTTCCATGCAAAGAAGCGGTGCAGCTGACAGGCATCCTCACCCCATGTGCCTGCCTTTACCATCAGGTAGGAAGGCTTCTTTCCTGCAGCCCGGTTCTCCGGAAGTTGTCCCAGGACCGGCTCGTCCTCTGCCAGTGCAGGGTTGCAAACATAAAACTCAATAAAAAATGGCTTGTCCTCTCCGGTTTCAGCATCCTGGGCAGTGAAAGAGTGCCACCACCAATCATATCCGTGGTGCGCCAAGGGGCCATGCAGCATGCAACTGTCCCGCTTTATGTCGTGATGATTAAACATGATTCGTCTCCTTGATGTATAGGATGCTAAGATTATACCGTACTCCGGATCTTATAGAATGAAACATGATTCGTCTCCTTGATGTATTGGATGCTAAGATTATACCGTACTCTGGGTCAGATTGCAATCCAGCATTAGTGCGGAATGTTCAAACTATTAGCGGAAGAAGTAATGGATTCTATAATCCAAATACGAATAGGAGCTTATTTTTCGTCTATTCCAGCTTTTACAGGCTTCATTATAAAACGGGAATATACAGAAAACCCCATGATTTCTAAGGTTTTTATGCAACGAAAAGACGCTGACTCTGTAACAAAGTCAGCGTCCTAAGGTGGTCGAGGTGACAGGATTTGAACCTGCGACCTTTTGGTCCCGAACCAAACGCGCTACCAAACTGCGCTACACCTCGATGGAGCCGATAAAGGGACTCGAACCCTTGACCTGATGATTACGAATCAGCCGCTCTACCAACTGAGCTATATCGGCAGCTTGCCGGTTCACACCAGCGCATTTCAATATAGCATATTTGGCCGGGAAAGTCAATGATTTTCTTGCGCGGCAAAATATCAGGTCCGGAAAAACGTCCCATCGGCCCGGGGGCGCGGGGTTGGTTCGGGGAGCGGATCATTCCACGCGCCATTCGGCGTCGCGGATCACGTCCTTGCCGTGGAAGGCTCGCCGATTCACCGGAACAGCCTCCGAAAAGCCGGATTCCGAAAAGCTTGGCTCCGCGGGCTCGGGGCCCTGCTCGGTTTGGGGATGCGCGACGGGCGGCAGGGCGCTGCGCAGCGCCAGGGGCAACACGATCAAAAGCAAAAACAGGATCAGGGTCATGGTGTTCCCTCCTTCATATCACAAATCAGAAGAACCAGGGGCCGCCCCAGCCGCGATGCCAGCGGCGATACCAGCGGCGGCCATGCCAGCCGCCCATCATGGGCCAGCCGCCCCAATAAAAGCGGCTGCGGCGGATCAGCGAGGATACGATCGCGGCGATCAGGATCAATTGCAGCATTTTTGCCTCCTTCCCCGGGTGTCCGGCCCTTTCTATAAAAAAAGACCTGCACCCGGCGCTGCCGGGATGCAAGTCTTGCCTTCTCGTTGGAACCGGACACCACCGGGCGTCGGCTGACGGTTTGCAACCACGCTTCCGCGTTTGGCTACTCCCTTGCTGTGTATACAGTGTATCATATTCCCCCGCGCGTTGGTAGGCGGAGAAACGACAATTGGGACAGTCATAACGACAATTGATACGGATGCGCAGAAGAAGGGCTGCTCCCGTCCTATCACCGCTTCAGATCGGTCCGGATGATATAGGCGGTCACGCCGTCCATGCCCTCGGCGCGCAGATCGTAGCTATCGCCGGCCTGGGCGCGCACGCTCTCATAGGCGCTCACCGCGGCAGTCAGGCGGCCATTGACGATGGGCAGCAGCTTGGCGGCGATCAGGCGCTCGGCCACCTGGAGCGTGCCGGCCAGGGCGCCCGTGCCCTCGTTATGCAGCCGGGAAGCGCCATTCGCCGCGGCGGACGCGCCGTCGGCCAGGGTGACCGCGCCGGCAGCAGCCTGGGCCATGCCGTCAGCCAGGGTGACCGCGCCGGTGCTCAGGGTCGCCGCGCCGTCATTCAGCTGGGTCATGCCCTGCTGCAGGGTACCGGCGCCCTGGGCGGCCTGGGATACGCCGGCCGTGTACTGGGCCAGGCCCTGCACAAATGCGTTCACCTGCTCCAGCTGCGCCTTCAGCGCTGTGATGCTCTCCCGGGCCTGGTCGGCCTGGGCCAGCTTTTCGGTCACGGCCGCGTCGTTCATATGCTCGGCCACGTTCTGCCGCACCAGCTCCTCGATCTGCTGGCTTACCGCCTGCTCGATCTGCCGGGATACCTCCTCGCCGGACATCTGCGCCTGCACGGCGGCCTCCACGGCGGCTTTCTGTTCCGCCGGGATCTGGCCTGCGGCGGCAGCGGCGGCATACTGCTCGGCAGTCATGGGCACCTGGGCGGCGTTCAGCACGGCCTCCAGCACCTTGGCCTGGGCGGCCTCCTCCACCGCGGCGCGGATCTGCGCCTCGTTGGCGGTCACCTGGGCACGGACGGCCTCCTCCACCTGCGCGGCGGCCTGGGCCTGCAGGGCCTCGGGCGTCATTTGCGCCAGCAGGCCGTCCAGCACGGCGGCGCAGTTCTCGGCAGTCAGCTCCGGCACGGTCAGGCCCGCGGCGGTCAGCTGATCATGAGCCGTGCTCAGCAGGGCGGCCAGGATGGCCTGCGCGCCCTGGTTCAGGGTATCGTTGCTGGCGGTCAGGGCGGTCAGGCCGGTGTTCAGCTGTGCCGCGCCATCATTGGCGGAGGCCACGCCGGCGGCCAGCGTCTGCGCGCCGGTGCTCAGCTCCGCCGCGCCGCCGTTCAGCTCCGCCAGGGCGGTATTCAAAGCGGCCGCGCCGTCGCTGACCTGCTGCACGCCGGAGGCCAGCGTATCGGCGCTGCTGTTCAGGGTATTGACGCCGGCGATCAGGGTGTTGATCTGCTTGGACGCGTTGCCCAGCTTGCCCTCCTCGGGCAGGGGCTGGCCGGCCATTGCCGCGGTGAGGGCGGCGGTGATCTCATTCAGCATTTCCCGGGGATCGATGCCGATGCGGGCGTCGGCCTCCCGCAGCACTTTATCCACAGGGCCGGCGGTGACCAGCGTCAGCATCCAATTCAGGTCGGCGTGATCGGCGGTGAACTCCGCCTTGAAGGAGGCGGGCAGGCCCAGCGCCGCGTCGGCTCCGGGCACTCCCCAGCCCACCAGCACGCGGCGGCCCGCTTCGTTGAACAGCATGGCGTTCTCCAGGGTCAGGTCCTTCACGCCCTCCTCGGGCAGCGCCAGCAGCGTCACAGCCAGGATGGGGCTCTGCGCCTCGGCCTGATAGCTGACCTCCAGGGAAGCGTGGCCCGCGCGGCCCGCCAGCTCCTGGGCGGTCACGGCCTCGCCGTCCAGGGTCAGGGTGACCACCGGCAGGGCAGCGGGCGCTTTATCGCTGGTGCCCTGGTAGGTGATATCGTTGCCCTGGGCCTGCCAGGTCAGCGCCTCGCCCTCCTGGGCAAAGGTCTCGCTGCCGCCCACGTTTTCAATGCCGGTCAGCAGCGTGCGATCCGCAATCTCCTGCAGGCCGTCGGCATTTTCCAGCCGGATGCTGTCGGTCAGGCTTTGGATCTCGCCCGCAGCGTTGGTAACAATGTATACGCGCTCATGCTTGACGGTTTCGGCGGAAGCGCCGATGCAGCCCAGCGTCAGCGCCAGCGCAAGCAGCATACAAATGATCCGTTTCATGGTTTTATTCCTTTCTCCGCTCAGCGGGCGGCCTTCATATCAAAGGTGGTATGCGTAATCAGCCGATCCAGCAGCAGCAGCACGGCGGGCAGGAGCAGCAGCACCACGGCCACGCTCAGCAGCGCGCCCCGGGCCATCAGCCGGCACATGCTGGAGATGATCTCCACATTGGAGTACAGGCCCACGCCGTAGGTGGCGGCAAAGAAGCTCAGGCCGCTGACCAGAATGCTCTGGGCGGAGGCCGCTACGGCGCCCTCCACCGCCTGCTTTTTATCCTGGCCGGACAGGCGGTTCTGCTTGTAGCGGGTGGTCATCAGGATGGCGTAATCCACGGTGGCGCCCAGCTGAATGGTGGAGATCAGGATGGGCCCCACGAAGGACATCTCCTGGTTCAGGTAATGGGGGATGCACAGGTTGGCGGCAATGGCCAGTTCGATCACGGCCACCAGCAGCACGGGCAGAGAGACGGACCTTTGCACGATCATGATGATCACAAAGATGGCGATGATGGAGATCAGGCTGACCACGGTAAAATCGTGATCGGTACAGGCGATCAGATCCTTTGTGCAGGGGGCCTCGCCGATCAGCATGCCGCTCGGATCGTACCGCTTCAGGATACCGTTCAGCGTATCGATCTGGGCGTTCACCTCATCGGAGGAGGTTACGTAGGAGCTGCTGATCATCATCAGCTGGCAGCGGTCGCTCTTGACCAGGCGCAGCGCGTCCGGGGGCAGGATGCTCTCCGGGATGCCCGCGCCCAGCAGGCTGTCCAGGCTGATCACGTTGCGCACGCCGTCCACCTGGCGCATCTCCTCAGCCATGCGCACCACGTCCTTCTGGGGCATGGCCGCGTCCACCAGCACCAGGTGCATGTTGGCCATATCAAAATCCTCGGTCAGCTTCTGGGTGGCGGTGACAGAGGGAATATCCTGGGGCACCGCGCGGCTCATATCGTAATACACCGGCACATCGCTGTATCCGTAAAAGGCGGGCACGGCGATCAGCACCAGCGCCGCGCACAGCGCCACGTAATGCTTTACCACAAAGCGGCTGATCCTGCCCACGTCGGGCAGCAGGGGCTTGTGGCTGGTTTTTACGATGGCGCCATCCAGCAGGCGGATCACGCAGGGCAGCAGGGTCACGGTGCCCAGCACGCCCATGATGACGCCCTTGCTCATCACGATGCCCAGATCCCGGCCCAGGGTGAAGCTCATAAAGCACAGGGCCACGAAGCCCGCCACCGTGGTCAGGCTGGAGCTGAGGATGGAGGTAAAGGTTTGGTGGATGGCGTTGGCCATGGCCTCGTCCTTATCCGCCGTCAGGGTTTTCTGCTCCCGGTAGCTGTGCCACAAAAAGATGCTGTAATCCAGCGTAACGGCCAGCTGCAGCACCGCCGCCACGGCCTTGGTGATAAAGCTGATCTCCCCCAGGAAGTAGTTGGTGCCCAGGTTCCACATGACCGATACGCCCACGCAGGCCAGGAAGATCAGCGGCAGCAGGAAGGAGTCCATGGTGAGCATCAGCACCACGGCGCACAGCGCCACGGCGATGCCCACATAGATCGCTTCCTGCTCCTCCACCATCTCCTTGATATCGGTAACGATGGCGGACATGCCGCCCACGAAGCACTTTTCCCCGGCGATCCGGCGGATGGCCTGGATGGCGTTCATGGTCTCCTCGGAGGAGGAGCTGTCGTCAAAGAACACGGCGGAGAGCATGCTGTCCCCCTTCCGGAACAGCTGCCGGGCGCTTTCCGGCAGGATCTCCAGCGGCAGCGCGCCCCGGGTCAGCGAGGCGTAGCCGATCACGCTGTCCACGTGGGGCACCTGCTTTATGGCGTCCTCCAATTCCACCTGCTCCCGCATGCTCAGGCCCTCGGTGACCAGCATGGAAAAGGCGCCTTTTCCAAAATCCTCCAGCAGGATCTCCTGGCCCTTCATGGTTTCCAGGTCCTGCGGCAGGTAATACAATAAATCATACTTGGTTTTGGTATGCGCCATGCCCAATACCGATGGGATCATCAGCAGCAGACAGATGATGATCACCGCCGCGCGATGGCGTACCATCCATTTTGTGAAGGCTTTCACGCATTTTCCCTCCCGTTCCCTAAAGTTTAACAACATAGTGTTGACTTTCTCAACGTCATGCATTATAATATCATCCGTGATGAATTTCAATAATCACATTCATTATCAAACGTCTGTTAATCATCACCCCGCCCTCCGGCAGGGGGATAATCAACAAAAGCGCATCAAATTGTTGAGGAAGAAGGTGCACCATGAGCGAACAGGCAAAAAAAGAAGACCGCCGCGTGCGGCGCACAAAAAAACTGCTGACCCAGGCGCTGACGGCGCTGCTGCAGCAGAAGCAGATCCAGGATATCACGGTCAAGGAGCTGACCGAGCTGGCCGATATGAACCGCGGCACCTTCTATTTATATTACCGCGATATCTTTGATATGATGGATAAGATCGAGGACGAGATGTTCTCCGCCCTGGATCAGATCGTGGTATTGCAGCAGGACGAGAGCGTGGTGGAGCAGGCCCGCCCCATCCTGCAGCGGCTGTTCAGTTTTATAGAAGAAAACCAGGAGATGTGCCGGGTGCTGCTCAGCGAAAACGGCGATATGAGTTTTCTGCACCGGCTGAACAAAACCGTACGGGAAAAATGCCTGCGCAGCTTTGCCGCATTGCATGCCGCCCAGGACGAAACGGAGTTTGAATACCATTACAGCTTTGTGGTTTTCGGCTGCGCCGGGCTGATCCGCGCCTGGGTGAACCGCAATTGCGCCGAGCCCGCCTCCCGCATGGCCGAGCTGGCCGATACCATGATCCGCCAGGGCAGCCTGGGCCTTCTGGCGGAATGAGGGAGTTTTCTTATAGCAAAACCTCATTGCCAAACTGAAATTTGTCGGGGAAAGGATACGCTTCTCTTTTGAGTCAAAAGAGAAGCAGAAAACCTGCTTTGTCGCCGTGAATGTTGCTGGATTTTCCGCTAACAGGGTTTGACGTGTACCACCGTTCCCGGACAAGGCCAGCTTCGCTGGCCGCGCGGTGCGCTTCGCGCACCGCTGAACACATAAAAACCGCCACAAAAACAAGCAAGCTTGTTTTTGTGGCGGTTTTTATGTGTTCTGGTTGTCCGGGAACTTGCTTGGCGGTCATGGACAAATTGGCGGAAACAAGTCTATTCGCCAATTCAAGTTGGTTCGCCCGTTGGGAGTCCAGAGGGCCAAAGGTCCTTTGGCGCAGGTTTTAGGGCCGCGGAGGCCCTAACGTACCCCCGCCAATTACGGTTTGTCTGCTTCTGCCCCTTCCTCGCTGGTGACGCGCAGGAAGATCTCCTCCAGGGAGCTTTCGGCCTCGGCGAGGCGCAGGATGGGCGCGTCCAGGGAGCGGAGCAGGGCGTTGAGCCGCATTTCCGGGCGCTGGCCCTCGGCGCACTCCAGCAGGGCGGAGGTGACGCCCTTTTCCGGGCTGGGCAGGGCGGTGACGGAGACGCCCTCCATTTTTTGCAGGGCGGGCAGCAGCTTTTGCTCCGATCCCAGGGCGTCCAGCCGCAGCCGCAGCGCGCCGCCGCTGCGCAGGCGCTTGAGATCGCTGTCGCAGGCGATGCGCCCGTGATGCAGTATGATCACCCGGTCGCACAGCGCCTGCACCTCGCCCAGGATATGGGAGCTGAAGATCACCGTGCGCCCCTGGGCCAGCTCCCGCACGGTCTGGCGGAAGCCGGCGGTCTGCCGGGGATCCAGGCCGGCGGTGGGCTCATCCAGCACCAGCACCTCCGGCTCGCCGCAGAGCGCCTGGGCCAGCCCCACCCGCTGGCGGTAGCCGTGGCTCAGGTTGCCGATGCGGCGGCCCAGCATATCATGGAGCCCGGTCTTCTGCGCGATCTCGTTCACATGTCCGGGGATATCGGCGGAGACCACCAGCTTGAGCTCGCAGGCGAAGGCCAGGGCGGCGCGCACCGTCATCTCGTCATACAGCGGCGGCACCTCAGGCAGGTAGCCGATCTGCCGCTTGGCCTGGCGCGGCTCGGCCATCAGATCCACCCCGCCGATCCGCACCGTGCCCGCCGTGGGCGCAAGGTATCCCGTCAGGATGCTCAGCGTGGTGGTTTTGCCCGCGCCGTTCACCCCCAGCAGGCCCAGCACCTGCCCCTGCTTCACGGTAAAATTCAGATTTTCCACGGCGGTCTTTTCGCCGTAGCGCTTGGTAACGCCGCTCAAGGTGACCATGCCATCCCCTCCCGGCCCATTATAGCATGTTTTGCCCGCCCATGGGTAAACAATTTGTAAAACCGCCCCTTGCTTTACGAACGGCGCAAAATATGCTATACTGAGATGCGTTCCCATTTTGGGACGTAAAAAGGAGGCAAAAATGTACCGCTATTCCCAACAAATGCGTCAAAATAATGCAAATATCCGCCTGTGGAACCGTATTTTGGCGGTGGTGGCCATCCTGGCGCTGGTGGGCTGCGGCGCGCTGGGCGTCCGGCTGAGCCAGGCTTCCTCGCTTAATGAAAAGGCCCGGCAACAGCTGCTGTCCCGGGTGCGTTCCTGCTGCACCGAGGGCAAAACCACCGCCGAAAAAATGGCCACGTCCCTGCAGTCCAACACCTCCATTCAATTGGCCAATATTCAGCAGTGCGTGTACGCCATGGAGCAGATCAACAACGTTTCCATGTCCCTGTACGGCGAGAGCGGCCGCCTGGTGCCCCAGGAGGCGCTGACCGCGCTGTACGAGGATCTGAGCGGCTATTTCAGCGTGATCCAGACCAACACGGTATCCGTATTGGAGATCCGCACCCTGCTGATCAACCACCTGACCGCCCTGCAGGAGGTGCTGATGGCAGAATAGGCCATGTGGTCCCCAACAAAAAAGCCTTCGCCCTGTGCGGAGGCTTTTTTGTTCTTGATAAAACATGCTGCGGAAGGATCCTCCCCGGCGAACGCTATGCGGGGTTCAGGATGACGGCGTTAGGGGGATGCTAAACATGTTTGTTGGCGTTCCCGCCTGCGGGGGGAGATCCTCCC
>CADAHU010000095.1 GCA_902787835.1 uncultured Eubacteriales bacterium | reverse complement strand
CGGAAGGCCCCGGACCGAAGTCCTTTGGCGCAGAGCGAGAGGGCCCGCAGCGCTCGAAAAATGATCCAGTGAATCATTTTTAGCGAGGGCGGGCAGGAATGCCCCGGATCGCGTAGGCCTCGAACGTTTTCCTCCTCGCAGTTTGATGATGTGTTGTTTTATATAGATAAAAGGATTATTTGACAGAATGAATTTTCTTGCTTTTCCGTCTTTTCAATGCATGCTATAATAAATTCAGTTCAGGCATCTGTTTTTTTTGTAACGAATTCTTCCTTTCTCCGTCTAACCGGCGAGACTGAATGGGGGGAGGTGATCAAAGTGACCCAGGAACAGATCGAGCGGATATACGAAGCCTATTATATGCGCGTATTTTCCTATGCCATGACCCTTGCGGGGGATCGCGCGCAGGCGGAGGAAATCGCCCAGGAAACCTTTTTCCGCGCCTTCTCAAGGCAAAGGAAATTCCGCGGGGAATCGGACGCGGCAACCTGGCTGTGCGCCATCGCAAAGAATCTCTTTGTGGATGAAAGACGGCGGCAGCGCAGGCACGAGCCGATGCGCGAGGAGCTGCCGGACGCCGGTAAAGGGCTTGAGCAGGAGGCGGCGGACAGGGAGGACTCCTTCCGCATCCATATGGCGCTGCATGCCCTGGAGGAGCCGTACCGGGAGGTTTTTGAGCTGCGGATCTTTGGCGAATTGAGCTTCCGCGAGATCGGGATCATATTCGGCAAAACCGAAAACTGGGCGCGGGTCACCTATCACCGTGCCCGCCTGAAGCTGCAGGAAAGGATGGATCGGAAGCTATGAAAGAGATTGAATGCGATGTGATTCGCGATCTGCTGCCGCTGTACGCCGATGAAGCATGCAGCGAAAAAAGCCGCGCCCTGGTATACGAGCATCTGCTGGATTGCCCGGACTGCCGCAAGATGCTGCAGCAGCTGCGGAACAGCGAAATAGAAGGCAGCCTGAAGATCGAGAAGGATTCCGTGCTCCGGTTTGGCGTCCGCCAGTTCAAAAAGCGAACGGCGGCAATCGGCTCCGCGCTCTCCGGGGCGATCCTGGTGCCGGTGCTGATCTGCTTTTATCTGTTCGGCTCGCCCATGGGGTGGATCGATATCGTGCTGGCGTCCCTCTGCGTGGCCGCCTCGGCGAGCGTCGTGCCCATCGTGATCCGGGAGGATAAGCTGTTTTGGACGCTTTGCGCGTTCACGGCAAGCCTGATGCTGCTGCTTGGCGTGATCTGCCTCCATGGCCACGGCACGTGGTTCTGGATCGCGGCCAGCGCCTCGCTGTTTGGCCTGGCGGCGGTGGGCCTGCCCTTCGTCACCAGGGCGCGCCCGATGCGAAAGCTGATCGGCGGCAGGAAGCCCTGGGCCGTGCTGGCCTGCATCGATGTGGTGCTGTTCATCAACATGATGAGCATGATCGCCGCCCATGGCAAGCTGACGCTGAGCGCCATCCTGTTTGGGGCCGCCGTGCTCGTGGGCATCGGCTGGATCATTTCCGAGATCATGCTGCGGAAGGATGGAAACTGACCGTAAACGAGCTGAGCCGTGTTGGCTTGATGCTCTCCCGTGAAGGAAAATATGGGCAAAAGCAAATTGTTCCCGCAGCTTATGTGAAAGAAGCGACCTCCGTACAGCAGATGAATCGCGAAGGCGGATACGGCTACTTCTTCTGGAAATATCGGGACGGGTTCAGCCTGAATGGAAAATGGGGGCAGAAATGCTATGTGCTCCCCAACAAGGGGATCCTGGTGACTTTCCTTTCCCATATGGAGGAGGGCTCTGACAAAATCAGGGATTGTATGGAAAAATACCTGCTGGATGTGTGATGGCGGCGCGTGAGCAGATGAATGATGGCTGCAGTTTTTTGTTTTGTGCTGTATGGAACGCTAAAGAATGAGCCTTATTCTTCAGAATCAACACATTTTATGAGCTGTGAAAGATAGAATACATCACCTTTTGCAAACAAAATTACCCCGAAAAAGCGGGACGCATTGCCGCGTCTCGCTCTTTTCATACGATCCCGTCGCTCTCCTCCAGCATCCAGTCGATATACACGCCATAGCCCTGGGTGGGGTCGCTGACGAAAACATGGGTTATTTAATGATACCTATACATTTAAATAGCGAGCTTCGGTATATTTTTTTACATCATCAAGAAAACGCTGTGCTCCTTCGACCAATCGATTTGTATCTTCAACCGAGCAGATATAAAAATCCTCGTAATCGCTGCGGTTTCGGATCAACGCCGCGTTGGCGATCAGCGTGCCATATTCCCTTGGCATAATATCTGTCTTCAGATAATTCAGCGTAAACCGCGCAATCACCGCGGAATGCTTTTTATAATCCTCGCCATCCAAGGCAAGCACAGCACGCATGGCATGAAAAATACAATAATACGCCCGATTGTTCGCGGAAGCATAATCCTGCTCCCGAAGATCGCGCAGCGCGGCAGTATACATTTCGCTTGCCTTTTCCAGACGATAACGGGAAAGCTCAATCAACGCCTGATCAGCCACCGATACGCACCCCTTCCCGCTCTATATTCCGGAAGAAGGGCAAAATCTCGGCGTTACGATGAAAATACGCCCGATTTTCTACAACCGGGGAAACCACGATGCCGTGTTCCAACAGCAGATTTGCCGCCGCCGCGCCAATCTGCCAGTTCTTATCGGCAATTTCCTGTCTGGAGGCATCCACCAGATACATCACATCGATATCTGATCCGTCCTCCGGCATGTTGCGCGCATAGGAACCAAACAGGATCACATCCGGTCTTTCCTGGGGAAACAAAGACCGAATGTTCTCGCTCATCTGATTGACAATGCGCTTTGCTTCATCCATCGAACACATCGGCCTCGCCTCCTTTTCCTGATTATATCATGATACTGTTGTTTTAGACAAGCAAAAAAGCGGAACGCATGCCCTGCGTCCCGCTCTTTTCATACGATTCCGTCGCTCTCCTCCAGCATCCAGTCGATATATACCCCATAGCCCTGGGCGGGGTCGCTGACGAACACATGGGTGACGGCGGCGATGAGCTTTCCATCCTGCAGGATGGGGCTGCCGCTCATGCCCTGGACGATGCCGCCGGTGGTATCCAGCAGGCGGGGATCGGTGACCCGCAGCACCAGCGATTTGGGGGCGGGGCTGTTTTGACGGGATACCTGGGTGATCTCCACGCTGTATTCCCGGATCTGCCGGCCGTCGATGGTGGAGAGGATGCTGGCCGGGCCGGTGTGCACCTGGCCGCGGTCACCCACGGGCAGGCCCGCGGGGTACAGGGGATTGCTCCAGCCGCCGTCCAGCCGGCCAAAGATGCCGTACACCGTGTTCTTTTCCACCGATCCCAGCCGTACCTGCTCCCGGAGGAAGCTGCCCCGCAGCTCGCCCGGCACTCCGCGCTGCCCTTTTTTTACATCCACGATATCAGCCTGCAGCACTTCGCCCTGCTGTACGGGCAGGAGGCTGCCGGTATCGGTGTCTGTGATGGCGTGCCCCAGAGCGCCATAGGCGCGGGTGGCCGGATCGCAATAGGTCAGCGTGCCCACGCCCGCCGTGCTGTCCCGCACCCAGACGCCCAGCCGCCAGGCCCCGGCGCTCTGGTCGTAGCGCGGGGTGATCTGTGCCGTGCGCTCCCGGCCGTCCCGGGTAAAGCGCAGGGTGACCGGCTGCCCCTGGGCGGCGTTCACCGCGCCGGTCAACACGTCGGCGTCGGTCAGCGGCACGCCGTTTACCGATAAAAGAAGATCGCCTGCCCGCAGCCCGGCCTGCATGCCCGCGCCTTCGCCCAGGCCCACCACCAGCACGCCCCGGGTGGTCATGGCCACGCCCACCGCCGCGCCGCCCGGCATGATCACTTTGCCCGCGTGGCTGCCCGCCGCGCCGCCCGCGCCGAAGAGCCGGGAAAGATCGATGGAAAGCGCAGGCCGCGCGCCGCCGGCGCCCAGCGTTTCATCGGCGGAGGCGGAAGCGCTCAGCGAAGCGGAGGGCAGGGCCAGCTGCAGCGCCGCCGTGACAGCCGCCACCGCCAATGCCGCCAGCCTGCGGAAGCGGGAAAAAGAACCCTTCATTTTTTTTCGCCCCTTTCATGCAGCAGTGTGCGCCGCGGGGAACCCAAAAATCCGGTGTAAAATAAGCCAAAAAAGGAAGGGAACCATGTCAGAAAAATGGCAAACCTTCAACTTCGTTGACGCCGGGGAATGCCCGTGCTACAATGCTTTTGATTTCGTTTTGGGGGAGGGGAGCGCCGTATGCCGGGAAAAATCGCTTTGGTGGCCGGGGCCTCCTCGGGCCTGGGCCGCGCGGTGGCGGAATGCCTGGCCGCGGCGGGGCATAGGGTATATGCCGGGGCCCGCTCCTTCGCCCAGGGCAAGGAGCCGCCGAAGGGCTGCCAGGCGCTGGCGCTGGATGTGACAGACGACAACAGCGTGCGTGCCGCCGTGGGGGAGATCATTTCCCGGGAGGGGCGCATCGACGTGCTGGTGTGCTGCGCTGCCACCTTTACCATGGCGCCGTTGGAGGAACTGCCCGCCGAGACGCTGGCCGATATGATGAACGTGAACCTGCTGGGCGACGCCCGCTGCGTGCAGGCGGCGCTGCCCCGGATGCGGACGCAGGGCGGCGGGCATATCGTGCTCTTTTCCTCGCTGAACGGGCTGTTTTCCATTCCCTTCCAGGGGGCGTACAGCGCCACCAAGCACGCCATCGAGGCGTATTCCCAGGCGCTCAGCCAGGAGACCCGGCGCTTTGGCATCCGGGTAACGGTGGTGGAGCCCGGCGACTGCCGCGGCGGCAGCCAGCGCTACCGGCTGACGCACATCGAAGAGAACTCGCCCTACGGCGAAGCCTTCCGCGCCGGCACGCAAAAAATACATCATGATGAAAGCCATGGCCTGCCGCCGGAGCGCGTGGGCCGTGCCGTGGCCCGGGCCGTTGGCAAAAAGCGCCCGCCCGCGCGGCTGGTGGTGGCCAGCCTGGAGCAGCGCTTCGGCGCATGGCTGCATATCCTTCTGCCCCGGGGGCTGTTTAACCGTATCATGGAAGCCTATTACAGATGATTGAGGTGGAATCATGTCTTTGACCCGTGATCAAAAATGCGATCTGCTGCGCAAAAACCTGACCTTTGAGAACTTCTTTGAGGTGCTGTGCAAAGAGGGCGACGCGGTGGCCGAGATCTGGCTGGAGAAGGACCGGGAATGCAGCTGGACCTACGATGAATTCCGCACCCGCGTGCTGCAGGCCGCCGCCCGCATCCAGGATGCCGCCCTGGGCCGCGCCGACGGCTGGGTGGGCCTGTGCCTGGAGACGCAGATCGATTGGCCGGTGCTGTTCTGGGCGCTGCTGGCGGCGGGCCGCAAGTCCCTGCTGCTGGATCCCACGCTGAAGGATGAGGCCGTGCGCCACCTGATGACCCAGGCCGGCGCGGACGCCCTGATCCTGGGCCGCCGCCGGGAGGGCCTGGCGGAGTATACCCAGCGCACCGTGAAGGACCTGACCGAGGGCCAGTTCAGCAAGGGCTTCAAGCCCCAGTGGGCCGACCGCATGGCGCTGTGCACCTCCGGCACCACCGATACCTCCCGGGTGTACGTGTACGACGGCCGGGCGGTGTGCCTGCAGTCCATCGCCTTTGTGGAGCAGCAGAAGCGCCGCTGCATGACCAACGAGAGCCTGGGCCGGCAGCGCATGCTGTGCTTCCTGCCGCTGAATCACGTGTTCGGCATGATGACCAACCTGTTCCCCGGCATGCTGGAAGGCAACCCCCAGGTGTTCCTCCACGACCGCGCGCCGGAGACCATCCTCAAAACCTGCCGTATCTGCAAGGTGGAGTTCGTGCTGGCCGTGCCCATGCTGATCAACGGCATCAGCAGCACGGTGCAAAAGCAATTGGCCGCCCAGCCCACCCGCAAGCGCGCAGCCTTCCGCACCCTGCAGAAGATCTCGCTGTTCTGCCAGCGCGTATGGCCCGAGGGCGGATTGTGGCTGGCCCGCAATATCCTGTTCAAATCCATCAACGCCAAGCTCTTTGGCCCCACGGTGGTGCAGATCGCCCTGGGCGGCGCCAACGCCCCCTACGAGCACCTGCGCACCATGGCCACCCTGGGCTACAACGTGTCCTTCGGCTACGGCATGACCGAGACCGCCGTCACCGCTTACGACGGCGATCTGGATCTGAAGGCCCGCCTGAGCGGCTGCAGCGGCCAGCTGCTGCCCATCGCCCGCTCCCGGGTGGATGAAAAGGGCGAACTGATCATCGGCTGCGACGCCATCCACATCGGCCAGCTGCGGGATGGCCGCCTGACGCCTCCCGATCTGGACAAAAACGGCATGTTCCACACCGGCGATCTGGTGCGCTTCGATAACAAAAACCGCCTGCACATCGAGGGCCGCGTCAAGGACGTGATCATCGGCGCTTCGGGCGAAAACATCTATCCCGACGAGATCGAGAACGCCTTTGCCGGCATGGACGGCGTGGAGATGATGACCGTGCTGGGCACCGGCGATAAGGGTCGGGAGCAGGTCACGCTGGTGCTCTCCCTGGGGGAGAAGCTCTATGACGGCGCTGTGCGCGCCCAGGTGAAAACCCAGGTGGAGGAGCGCAACCGCACCCTGCCCCAGGCCAAGCAGGCCCGGGTGATCCTGGCCACCGCGGAGAAGCTGCCGCTCTCCGGCACGCTGAAGGTCAAGCGCGTCCTGCTGCGCCAGCAGATCGAAAACGGCACCTTCCCCTGCACGCCGCTGGACGGCGGCACCGTGCCGGTGATCAACAAGGCGGCGGCCCCCGAGCTGGAGGGCACCACCCAGGATGATATCGAAAAGCGCGTGCTGGGCTTCTTTGCCGAGGCGCTGGCCATCGATACGCCCATCCTGCCCACGGCGCATTTTGTGGATGATCTGGGTGGCGACAGCCTGCAGATGCTCAGCGTGATGCTCAAGATCGAGGAGACCTACGGCGTGCTGCTGGAGGAGGAGGATACCGCCCAGTGCACCTGCGCCCGGGACGTGGCCAACGTGGTGCGCGCCCGGCTGCACGGCGATCTGCCCGCCCGCCATACCGAGAACGCCCCCGGCAAGGTAAAGCCCATCACCCGGGTGGAGGATATGCCGGAGTACCAGGCGCTGCAGGCCCGGCTCAAGAGCCTGCGGGGCGACAACCCCTACTTTGTGCCCCATGACTCCATCGTGCGCGATACCTCCATCGTCAACGGCCAGGAGGTGCTCAACTTTGGCTCCTACAACTATGCCGGCATGAGCGGACGGCCGGAGACCGTGCAGGCCGCCATCGACGCGGTGAAGAAGTACGGCACCTCTCCCAGCGGCAGCCGCCTGCTGGGCGGACAGAAAAAGCTGCATGAGCAGCTGGAGGCCGCCATCGCCCAGTGGAAGCACACCGAGGACGCCGTGGTGCTGGTGTCCGGCCACGCCACCAACGTGACCTTTGTGGGCAATTTCTGCGGCAAGGGCGATCTGATCGTATACGACGCCCTGGCCCACAACAGCATTCACGAGGGCTGCCGCCTGAGCGACGCGGTATGCAAGGCCTTCCCCCATAACGACGTGGCGGCGCTGGAGAGCATCCTGCGCACCCAGCGCGATAAATTTGCCAAGGTGCTCATCGTCTGCGAGGGCGCGTACAGCATGGATGGCGACGTGGCCCCCGTGCCGGAGTTTGTACGGCTCAAAAAGGAGTACGGCTGCTTCCTGTATGTGGACGAGGCGCACTCCGCCGGCGTGCTGGGCAAGACTGGCGCGGGCGTGGACGAATACTTTGGCCTGGCGCCCACCGATATTGATATCAAGATGGGCACCCTGAGCAAGGGCCTGGGCACCTGCGGCGGCTATCTGGCCGGCAGCAAGGCCCTGTGCGAGTATCTGCGCTACAACCTGCCGGGCTTTGTGTTCTCGGTGGGCCTGAGTCCCGCCTTGGCCGCCGCCAGCCTGAAGGCTGTGGAGCTGCTGCGCACCGATCCCACCATCATGGAGCGCATGCAGCGCAACATCAAGGTATTTGTGGAGGAGGCCCATAAGCGCCAGCTGGATACCTGCCTGGCCGGGCATACCGCCATCATTCCCATCCTGATCGGCAACGATAACGACGCCTTCGAGCTCTCCGTGGCCCTGGGCCGCAAGGGCGTATTCGTGCCCCCGGCTGTGTACCCCGCCGCTTCTGCGTCATCAGCGAGCACAAGCCGGAGCAGATCATCCAGGCGCTGGATATCCTGGTGGAGACGGCGGACGAGATGGGCATCGATATCCGCAAACGGCAGATGGCCACAGCCTGAAATAAACAGGGGCGCAGCGATTGCGCCCCCTATTTTTATGAAAGTGAAAGCGGCCCGACCGCGCGTTTTTTCTTGCAAATCCAAGCGTTTTTCTATATAATGGAAATACAAACGCTGGAAGGATGATCGGAAATGCTGAAAAAGCAGGGGTTGTACGGTGTTGGGCTGCTGATATGCCTTTTCTGTCTGCTGACCTTCGGCCTGGCGGAAGGATCTTATCCCTTCTGTGAGGTGAGCTTTTCCGGGAAGACGGATTTTATATACAGCGACAGCATGCTGCTGGCGGACGGCCGCACGCTGTCCCCGGATATCGCCAAAGCCTCCGTGGCCATGGCCGACGCGGCTTACAGGTGGGGTGAAGTCAGCAGCGCGCTGAGCCAGATGGATTTTACGATCGTCGCCGGCGGGGGAAGCACCTACAGCAGCCGCACCTATTCGGATAACGATCGGGTGGGCTATACCATCACAAAAAAGCCGATAGACGGATATACCGTGTATTGCATCCCGGTGCGCGGCACCGGCGGCAACGCCGAATGGTTCAGCGATTTCAGGCTGGGAGAAAACAACGGCGGGGTGCATCAGGGCTTCCAAATCGCGGCGTCGGAGCTGTACAGCGATCTGATAAGCTGCTTTTCCGCCGGAGAAAACCGCATTGTTTGGATCTGCGGCCACAGCCGCGGCGCGGCGGTGAGCAATATGGTCGCCGGGTGGCTGGTGCGGGACGGGTACGTATCCGAGGAGCATCTTTTTTCCTACAATTTTGCCTGCCCGGCCATCGCCAAGGACGTATCGAATTACGGCGGCATTTATAATTTTAACAACGCGGGCGACCTGATCACGCTGATGCCCCTGGCGGCCTGGGGGTATGGCCGCAACGGCCGGACCATTACCAAAACCCTGCGCGGGGAAAGCAATATCGAATCGCAGTTCGCCCGCATGTACGGCGAAAGCCTGCAGTGCGCCAGCAACGGGAACAGCTATATCAATATGCTGCGCACGCTGGCGCCCCAGGAGGCCGATTTTCACACGCCCATCATCCAGCTCGGCCTGGAGCTGCTGTGCCTGGCGCTGGATGACGCCCACGATGTATCCATGCTCGAAATCCTGGCCCATTACGCCGCCGATCTGCCGGGGATCGTCTTTCAGCTGAAGGACGCAGTGGGATCCATTACCAACCCCGGGGTTTCCCAGCTGATCGGTTATGTAAACAGCGTCGCCGAGCTGAATGTGGAAATGCTCACCTTCATCGACAGCAACAAAAGCGATGTTTCCGCGATGGATGAAGCCGCCTTCGCCGCGTTTCTGCAGCAGAACAGCGATATGATCCGCAAGATCGAAAATAAGGCGAACTTGACCATCGCCACGCCGGCGGACTTTGCGTTGAGCGCGACCAGCATCGGCAGCCTGAGCGCCGCGGCGACCACGCTGATGGATGTGCTGCGGCTGTATCTTGATACGGGTACCGCCAATCCCATGACGATGGTCTGGCACGGGCATACGCCGGAATCCTATATCGCGTGGATCAACAGCGAGTACTACGGCTATCGTGGCTGGTACGGCAGCGGGATCGTCTCGGTTACTGTGCCCGGTTCCATGGGCACGGTGGGCAAAGAATGCTTTTCCGGCTGCGGTCAGCTGGCGGGTATCGAAATTCAGGAGGGCGTGCGATACATCGGCGCCAGCGCCTTTTTGAATTGCAGAAGCGCCGTGGCGCTGATCCTGCCGGACAGCCTGGAAAAGGCGGGAAACGGCGCCTTCAACGGCTGCTCCTCCCTGATCAGCGTGACCATGCCGGTGGATCTGCAGCAGGGAGAAAAGCTGTTCGATGGCTGCAAAACTGTGCAGCACATCCATTATCTCAAAGGCAAAACCGGCATCATGAGAGACCGGCGCAGCGGCACAGGCTATAACAACTTTGATTATTTTCTGGAAAGCAACTGCTGGCAAACGCTGCAAAGCATTGATTTTGCCGAGGGGGTCCTGCGGATTGGCGATTACGCGTATTATTGCTACAATTTTGATACGAACAGCAGCGGCGTGGTTAATACGGCGCTGACATCGGTAACGCTGCCTTCCACGCTGGAATCCATCGGATCATACGCGTTTTACAGACATTGGGGGGTGACGGATGTCGCGCTGCCGGAGAGCCTGACCAGCTTAGGTGTGTACTGCTTCTATGATACCAGGCTCACATCGGCAGCGATTGCGGAGGGCGTAACGGAGATCCCGGAGTATTGCTTCTATGGAAACGGTGCAATGACGGAGCTGTCGCTGCCGGAAACGCTTAAAACGATTGGAAGATACGCGTTTGCGGGCTGCTACTCGCTGGAAACGCTGGTGATCCCCGAAATGATCGATTTGGTGGATTGTCAGGCTTTCAGTGGCTGTTCCGGCTTAAAAGAGGTCACAATGCCGGTGGATCTGCAGCAGGGAACGATCCTTTTCGACGGCTGTACCAATGTGCAGCAGATCCATTATTTAAAAGGCAAGACCGGGGTCATGTGCGACCGTACAGTCATGGGCGGCGCGATCCGTGATGTATCGGACTTTCTGGAATGCAAATCCTTCAATACGCTGCGTCAGGTGGATTTTGCCGAGGGGATCACGCGGATCGGCAGCAATGCGTACAATTATGACAAAAACGTCGGAACATACTCGGTGCTGACCTCGGTGACGCTGCCCTCCACGCTGGAATCCATCGGAGATTCTGCGTTCTATTGTCAGTCGGGAATAACGGATACCACCCTGCCGGAGAGCCTGACCAGCTTAGGCGCGTACAGCTTTTATTATACGAGCCTTAGCTCGGTAACGATTCCGGAGGGCGTGACGGAGATCCCGGAGTACTGCTTCTATGGGAACAGTACAATGGCGGAGCTGTCGCTGCCGGAAACGATTGAAACGATCGGAAGATACGCGTTTGCGGGCTGCCGCGCATTGGAAACGCTGGTGATCCCCGAGATGATCGACAGGGTGGATGCGCAGGCTTTCAGCGGCTGTTCCGGCTTAAAAGAGGTCACCATGCCGGTGGATGTGGAAAACCGGGATCAGGAGATCTTCCGGGATTGCTGCAATGTGGAGATCATTCATTATCTGGAGGGCAAGACCGGGGTCATGGGCGACCGCTCAGTCAGTGCCGGCACATCCCGTTACGTAACGCGCTTTCTGGAATGCAAATCCTCCAATACGCTGCGCCAGGTGGATTTTGCCGAGGGGGTCACGCGGATCGGAAGCAATGCGTACAACTATAACAAAGACGGCGTTACATTCAGGGTATTGACCTTGGTGACGCTGCCTTCCACGCTGCAATCCATTGGATCAGGCGCGTTTTACAAACAGGAGGGAATAACGGATATCACCCTGCCGGAAGGATTGACCGGCTTAGGCGCGTACTGCTTTTATTATACGAGCCTTAGCTCGTTGACGATCCCGGAGGGCGTGACGGAGATCCCGGAGTACTGCTTCTATGGGAACAGTACAATGGCGGAGCTGACGCTGCCGGAAGCGCTTGAAACGATTGGGCAATACGCGTTTGCGGGCTGCCGCTCATTGGAAACGCTGGTGATCCCCGAGATGATCAACAGGGTGGATGCGCATGCCTTCGACAGCTGCTCCGGCTTGAAAGAGGTCACCATGCCGGTGGATCTGCAGCAGGGAACGAGCCTTTTCAGCGGATGCAGAAATGTGCAGACGATCCACTATCTGAAGGGCAAAACCGGCGTTATGTGCAATCACAGCAAAGTTCCGGGAAGCTCCAGCGGCTATACCTATTTTCTGGAAAATGTCGCCTGGCAAACGCTGCAGAGCATCGATTTCGCCGAGGGGATCACGCGGATCGGAGAATATGCCTATTATTGCTATGATCCGGAGCATAACAGCCATGGCGTTCAAAATACGTCGCTGACTTCGGTAACGCTGCCTTCCACGCTGGAATCCGTCGGCAAGTATGCGTTCTATTATCATAGCGGACTGACGGAGATGACCCTTCCTGCCAGTCTCGCGGAAATTGGCGATTTCTGCTTCGCCAAGTGCGGCCTGACGCGCATCAGCTTCCTGGGCGATCCTCCGGCCATCGCCGCCAACGCCTTCTCCAATGTGACGGCCACCGCGGTCTGCGCCTTTGGGAACGAAGCCTGGACGCTGGATGCTATGCAGAATTATGGCGGCAACCTCACCTGGAAGGTGCACAGGCTGAACGGGTTCCGTCTGCCCGACCTGCTGACCCAGATCGGCGACGAGGCCTTTATGGGCTTCGGCGCAGATGCGGTGATCCTGGGGGATCGGGTGACGTCCATCGGCGTACGCAGCTTTGCCAATTGCGCTTCGCTCCGCATGATCTGGATCCCCGCATCCGTAACGCAGATCGATAAAACCGCGTTCAGCGACAGCAATGTGACCATCTGTACCACGCGCGGCAGCTATGCCTGGCAGTTTGCGCAGAACAACAGGATCAATGTGGTCGCCATGGAATTCGATGAATGAGCGCCGGAAAGCAATACCGGAGCACGGATCGGGAAGCGGCGGATCTTTTGCCCGCCGCTTCTTTATGGGGAGGAAGGAAGCATGCGCCATGTACGAGTTCAGCGCGGTTTACGGAGGAAGGCGCGCGGGATCTGATCCTGCAGGCGGTGGATGATCACGACGAATCCATGCTGGACGCGCAGATCGATTTGATGGAGGCGCAGTGCGGCCGGTCCTTCCAGCTGGCGGCCTTCCCGGTGGCCAGCTGGAACGACGAGCTTTCGCCCTGGCCCGCGCCGCCGGTGTTTGGCAATGCGCCTTTCGGCGGCGGAGCGGAAAGGACGCTGGCCTATGTGCTGGATGTGCTGCTGCCCGCGCTGGAGCCGGCGGATCGGGTATATCTGGGCGGGTACTCCCTCAGCGGCTTTTTTGCCCTGTGGGCGGCCACCCAAACCGGTATTTTTTCCGGCGTGGCCGGGGTATCGCCCTCGGTGTGGTATCCGGGCTGGCTGGAGTACGAGGCGGCCCATCCCATCCGCGCCGGGCGGGTATACCTGAGCCTGGGGGACCGGGAGGAAAAGACCCGCAACCCCGTCATGGCTCGGGTGGGCGACTGCATCCGCGCCCAGCACGCTTCGCTCTCCCAGCGCTTGCCTTGCGTCCTGGAATGGAACCCCGGCAATCATTTCCGCGATCCGGAAAAGCGCACGGCCCGGGGGATGGCCTGGCTGCTGGAGGAGTCGATTGGACGGGGAGGGGTACGCGCTTTCTTCTGAGAAGAAAGCTGCAAAGAAGCAGCCGGCGAACCGGGTTGAGTGGACGAACAAACTTGTTTCCGCCAGTTTGGCTCATGGTCGCCAAGCGAGTTCCCGGACAACAGAACACATAAAAAATCCAGCAAAACCGAGCAAGCTTGGTTTTGCTGGATTTTTTATATGTTCAGCGGTGCGCTTCGCGCACCGCCAGCGCGGCTTCGCCGCGCTGGCCGGGAACGGTTGCAGACGTCAAAGCCCGTTGGCGGAAAAAACAGCAGCAGCAGTGGCCACAAACGCAGCCTTCTTCGGTTCCTTCTTGGGCTCCAAGAAGGAACGCCCCCGTTCCCGTTTCCTCTTCCCCAAATTATGGACAAAAATTTTCCTTTCTTCCCCCCTTGTATCCGGGCGGCAAACGTGCTATAACGTATGCCGCGGACGGCGATCGCCCGCGGAAAAGGAAGGTTTTTACTGTATGGCGCGTACCATGACCCGCGATTTGACCCAGGGCAGCCCCATGCGGCTGGTGGTCTCCTTTGCGGCCCCGCTTTTGTTTGGCGTTTTGTTCCAGCAGTTTTACAGCTTTGTGGATACCGCCATTGTGGGCCAGTATCTGGGGGCGGCCAAGCTGGCGGCGGTGGGGGCCACGGGCTCGGTCAATTTTCTGGTGATCGGCCTGTGCCTGGGCTTCTGCTCCGGCTTTTCCATTCCCATCGCCCAGGCCTTCGGCGCCCGGGAGGAGGGCGAGGTGCGCCGCTGCGTATGGCACGCGGCGGTGCTCAGCGCGGCCTTCAGTCTGGTGTTCGCCCTGGCGGCGGCGCTCCTGTGCCGGCCCATGCTGCGGCTGATGAACACACCCGAGGAGATCATCGATTCCTCGGTCAGCTATATCCGCATCATCTTTGCCGCCATTCCCTGCTGCGTGCTGTACAACATGGCCAGCGGCATCCTGCGCTCCCTGGGGGACAGCCGCACGCCGGTGCTGTTCCTGGTGATGGCCTCGCTGGTCAATATCGCCCTGGATCTGTTCCTGATCCTGGTGTGCCATATGGACGTGGCGGGCGCTGCTGTGGCCACCGCCATCAGCCAGCTGCTCTCCGGCCTGGGCTGTGTTTGGGTGATGGTCAAGCGCTTCCCCATCCTGCATCTGAGCCGGGAGGATCGGCAGTTTTCCCCGGCGCTGGCTTGGCGCATGCTGGGCATCGGCCTGCCCATGGGCCTGCAGTTTTCCATCACGGCTGTCGGCTCGGTGGTGGTGCAGTGGTCGGTCAACGGCCTGGGTGTGGCCGCGGTGGCCGGCGTCAGCGCCGCGGGCAAGATCAGCGCCTTCTTTGCCTGCGTGTTTGACGCGCTCTCCTCCACCATGGCCACCTTTGCGGGGCAGAACATCGGCGCGCGCAAGCCGGAGCGCGTCAGCCAGGGCCTGCGCGCCGCGTCCATCCTGGGCACGGTGTACTGCCTGCTGGCCTTCGGCGCGGTGCTGCTGTTTGCCCGGCCGCTGCTGGGGCTGTTTGTGGATGGGACGGCAGAGCCCGGCGTGATGGAGAAGGCCGTGCGCTTCCTGACCATCAACGCCGCCTTCTATATCCCGCTGCTGTTTGTCAATATCGTGCGCCTGTCCATCCAGGGCATGGGGTATACCCGCATCGCCATGCTGGCCGGGGCCTTCGAGATGGTCGCCCGCACGGCGGTGGCGCTGCTGCTGGTGCCCGCCCTGGGCTATACCGGCGCGTGCTTCGCCAACCCCGCCGCCTGGATCATGGCGGACGTGTTCCTGATCCCCTGCTATCTCCGCATCATGCGCGCCCAGCGCCAGCGGCTTTTTGCCGATATGCCGGAGTATCGCCGGCCTGCCCGCCGTCTGCGCTCCCGCAGCGCGGCGTGAGGGGTACGGGGGAGGGGTACGCTTCTCTTTTGCGTCAAAAGAGAAGCAGAAAACCTGCTTTGTCGCCGCTCCTGTTGCGGGTCTTTCCGCCAACAGG
>CADAHU010000094.1 GCA_902787835.1 uncultured Eubacteriales bacterium | reverse complement strand
TCAAAGCCGAATGGCTGCTCCTGTCCCTGGCATTCAACATTCTTAAGCTCCATCATAAAATCCAAAATGAACGCTTGGGAACGGCCTTGATAATTCCCGATGGTTTCCCTGCTGGTTTGTGATCTGGTTTTACTGTTTCTGCCTGTGATTTGTTGCTTTTTCCGTTATGCTTGTTTGCTTTACGCTTTTTTAGACTTCTTGTCTTTTTGTTTATAAAAAAAGGGCTGCCCCTTCCGCCAAAGATTTATTTGGCGTTTTGAGACAGCCCCTTCAGCGGTGCGCTTTGCGCACCGCGTGGCCAGCGAAGCTGGCCTTGCCCGGGGCCTTCCGGCCCGCTCTCCGCTGAAAACCGGCCCAAGGGCAGGTTTTCCGGGCGCTACGGGCCCGGGAACGGTGGCAGGCGTAAAATCCTGTTGGCGGAAAACCCCGCAGCATTTACGGCGACAAACGCAGCCTCTTTCGGTTCCTTTCTGGGCGGCAGAAAGGAACGCTCCCGTTCGTTCCCCTCCCCGCCAAATCCCAATTTGCGAATGTTTTTTCCTTATGAAAGCCCCTGAAATACAGCTTATGTGCGCGGTAAAGGGCGGCCGGGCGTTTTATTGGGCATAGCATGCGCATCGCATGGCATATTATCATGCTTCGGCCGATAATGACACTTGTTCTCTGTGCGCCGGAGGTGCTATAATTCAACCGCCGTTTTTGATTTCAGGATGAAAACAGCGTGATGGAAGCGAGGAACACCCATGATAAAACCATTGAGCCGGATGCTGGGATTGCTGCTTTGCCTGTGCCTGCTTTGCACCGCCGGTCCCGCCCTGGCGGAGGATGGGGACACCCTGCCGGAGGAGGAAGCGGAGGAGCTGCCCTTTGCGGATCGTTTTGGCGTAGACGCCTTGGTCGAGGCGGACGGGGAGGGCATGCCGGTTTCCGTCAACGGCTATCCCACCCGGCAGGTACGCGCCGGGTTCACCAGCCTGGGGCAGCGGGAATCCTTCCAGCTGGTGGCCGATTTTATGGATTATCCCTTCTGGCAGCCGGCCACCCGGTATGATGGGAACCTGGCGGTAATGTCGCTGCTTATGGCGGGTAGCGCCAACCGGCCCAAGGGCTTCCAGGATGTAGCGGAGGCAGATTTTGACCCCTCCCTGAATCTGGAACACTTTTTGGCCGACGCGGGCTTTACCGATATCCGCAAGGACGATTATTCCAAGGTACCCACCATGTTTACCGTGTCCACCGCCATGGGACGCCGGGAGATGACCCATCCGGGGGAGGAGCCCTTTACGCTGATCGCTGTGGGCGTATGCGGGGGCGGCTACAAAAACGAATGGGAATCCAACATGACCGCCGGGACCGGCGGGATCCACGAGGGCTTTCAGAACGCGGCCCAATTGGTGATCGACCGCCTGGCGGGCTATATTGCCACCCGGGGCATTCAGGGCCGGGTGAAGGTGTGGATCGCCGGGTTCAGCCGGGCTGCTGCGGTGACCAACGTGGCGGCGGGCACGCTGGTGAATACGGGCTTTTTGCCCAAGGAGGATGTGTACGCCTACACCTTTGCCACGCCTGCCGCAATCAAGGACGCGCCCCGGGAGGGCTATGAAAACATCTTTAATATCATCGATCCGGCGGATGTGGTCCCACAGGTGATGCCCGCCGAATGGGGCTACGGCCGGTATGGCACCGATCTTTTCCTGCAGGTGCAGGAGTTTTCCTCCTATCTGGGATCGATAGAAAACTACATGCGCGCCTTTACCAATAAGGAAAAGTACGGCGTGGAATATAATTACAGCCCCGCGCTGACCCTGCGCACGCGGCTGCTGATCTCCCTGCTGCTGGATCTGACGGAGGACCCGGAGAGCTACGCCGCCCGCTTCCAGCCCGCGCTGGTCAGCCTGCTGCATGATAAAACGCCGGGCAACATGGCGGCGATCCTGCGGGAGCTGATGCTGAATATCAAGCTGCTGGACCGCGAGGACAAAACCCACCTGGACGAGGTGATCGATTACACGCTGCAGGTGTTCAGCGGGATCGTGCTGCGCTCCGGCTATGAGGAAGCGGATCAAAACACCGGCAACGCGTTTATGCGGTTCCTGCTGGAGCACACGGCCAATTCCTATATTTCCGCCACGGACAGCATCCGGAACGGGTATTTTGCGGACAGCGAGCGCTGCTGCTATGTGATGGTGCGCGGCCCGGTCAGCCTGACGCTGTGGGATGAGATCGATAATTCGGCGATCTTCACCATCCATGCCGACGGCAAGGCTTCCATGGCCGATCAATTTGAATATCTGGTATCCTTTGGCCAGCTGTTCTATGCGGAGCGCAAGGGCGATAGCACGGTAATCTGCGTGCCTCTGGATATGGATTATCGGGTGGTATGGACGGCGGAAGAGGACGGCACGGTGGAATGCATACAGGCCATATCCACCGTTCGGGCCGGCAGCCAATACCCCGGCATGGCGTCCGGAAAAATCCAGGCGCGCGCCGGGGATACCGGCGTTGCCTTCCAGAGCAGAAACAGAGAGCCGGCGGCCCTGGAGGGGTTTGCGGAAGCCTCCTTTACCGGCCGCGAGCTGGCGGAATTCCTGGGCATCGCGTCCTTGGGCTTCAACTGGCGCATTGCGCTGACCATCCTGTTTGCCGTGCTGGGGCTGCTCCTCTGCATCCCCCTGAGCCTGACCGCCTGCTTCAGGCGTTCCCGGCGGAAGCGCTATCCCTTCCTGGCCTGGATCACGCTGTGCCTGCTGGGGATCGCCGCCATCGAGACGGAGGCGGCCTATTGGTTCCTGGCCGATATGGCGTGGGTGCGTATTGCATGGAAGGTCGTCGTCGCGCTGTGCTTCCTGCTGCTGTTCTTCCAGGTCCGCCGGCGGGATGACGGTATCCTGCAGTCCTTCTTCCCGTCCATCCTGCTGGCAGTGGCGGCGGATGTGGTCATCTCCATCCATTTTATCGCCGGCGCGGCGCTGTTCCTGCTGTGCCACGCGCTGCTGAGCCTGCAATTCCTGCGCAGAGAGCCCATGCCCCTGGGCAAATGGATTCTGTGGGCGGCGGTGTCGCTGGCGGTGGACGCTCTGATCATCCTGTTCTATGTGCCCGGCCATGGGGCCGTGGGCTGGACCGTGGCGGCTTACGCCCCGGTGCTGCTGCTCATGGCGTTCAGCAGCGGCGGCCAGTCCCTCCGGGTCCGCGTCAGTGCCCTCATGTTTTTGATCTCCGATCTGCTGCTGGGCCTGTATATCGCGCTGCTCAGCGATCCCAAGATCCACGTGATTTACATGTTCCTGTTCTATACGGCGCTGCTGACGCTCACCGTCAGCGACAGCCGCTCCTCCGAGGGGAGATAAGCTGCGCAGGGAAAACGCACAATGAGTTCCCGGCATAAGAAAAGCCTGAAATCTTCCGATAAAACAAGCTTGCTTGTTTTTCGGATCTTTTCAGGCTTTTTCCAGTGTTATCCGTTTCTCCTCATGGCTTACATTCCGTTTCCTGCCGCGGTGCTGTATCGGGCAGAGATTTGCATGGCGGATCCGTAAAAAACCTTATTGCAGCGCATTACTGCGCTTCGTTAAAAACGGCACCTGAAAAGTCAGGCGCTGTTATACAGTATTTACAGGATCTGCCGGCATACGTCAATCGTTTCACCTGTCGGGCGCTGGGCAAAATACGGCGGCATTGCTTGACACCTGTCCTGTCCTACGCTATGATGAATCCGACCATGCAACGCATACGTAAAAAGAGGAGGCGCGGCCATGATTCGCAGGACGTCCCATCCCCGCCCGGATCGGGTAAGAAAAAACTGGCAGACGCTCAACGGCCCCTGGCGGTTTCGCTTTGACTGGAACAATGAAGGCAAAAAGCAGCGCTGGTACGCGCAGCCCGCGTTTGATCTGACCATTCAGGTGCCCTTCGCCTATCAGGCGGCGCTTTCCGGCATCGAAGAAAAAAAGCACTGCGACGTGCTATGGTATGCCCGGGAGATCACCGTTCCCGAAAGCATGGGGGATCAGCGGGTGCTGATGCATTTCGGCGCGGTGGATTATCAGGCCGATGTGTGGCTGAATGGCCAATACCTGGGCGGCCATGAAGGCGGTTATACGCCCTTCGTCTTTGACATCACCGATTTGATCGAAACTGGAAAAAGCTATACCCTGACAGTGCGCTGCGAGGACCGGCTGGATATGGAGCAGCCCCGGGGCAAGCAGAGCTGGAAGCCCGCGCCCTTCGCCTGCTGGTATACTCCGGTATCCGGCATCTGGCAAAGCGTGTGGCTGGAGGGCGTGGGGGCGGTTTATCCTGTGGATTTCCGGCTGACGCCCTGCATCGACAGCGGCAGCCTGCAGGCGGAAATCGAGCTGAACGAGCTGCCCGAAAACGGCAGCCTCCGCCTGACGGCCTCCTTCCAGGGGGAAACCGTGGCCCGGCAGGAAACGGCAGTGCTTACCGATCGGCTGGTTTCCGTGACGCTGCAGCTGAACAGCACCCGGGATCGGGAGGGCGTGCGGCTGTGGTCGCCGGAGCAGCCCAACCTTTATGATCTGACCATCGAAACATTGCAGGACGGCCGGGTGATCGACCGGGTGGAAACCTATTTCGGCATGCGGCAGATCGAGATCGCGGGGGATCAGATCCTGCTGAACCGCAGCGCCCTGTATCAGCGGCTGGTACTGGATCAGGGCTATTGGCCGGACGGCCTGCTCACCGCGCCGGACGACGAAGCGCTGAAAAAGGACGTGGAATTGACCAAGGCTATGGGCTTCAACGGCGCGCGCAAGCACCAGAAGTTTGAAGACCCGCAATATCTGTACTGGGCCGATCATCTGGGCTTGCTGGTATGGGGCGAATTGCCCAGCGCCTACGCCTTTGGGGACCGCGAAAAGCGGAACCTGCTGCGGGATTTTGCGGAGGCCATCCGCCGGGATTACAACCATCCCGCGCTGATCGCCTGGACGCCGCTGAACGAAAGCTGGGGCGTGCCGGATATCCGCGGCCGGCGGGAGCAGCAAGCCCTGGCCGACGCCCTGTACGCCCTGGCCCATGCCCTGGACGGCACGCGGTTCGTTTCCGGCAACGACGGCTGGGAGCAGGCGGCCACCGACGTGGCAACGGTGCATGATTATACCGCCTGGCCGGAGCAGCTGGACGCCGCCTACGGCAGCGCGGACGCTCTGCTGCAGGCCGCCCCCGCCGGCCGCGCGATCCAGGCCCGGGGGTATGACCATGCCGGCAAGCCGATGCTCATGACCGAGTACGGCGGCATCGCCCTGGCGAAGGACGCGGAGGGAGAAAACTGGGGCTATAACGGCGCGGCGCGGGATGCGGAAAGCTTCCTCAAGCGCTATGCCGCCATCACCGCGGCCTTCCGGGCCATGCCCTATTTCCGCGGCTACTGCTATACCCAGCTGACCGATGTGTTCCAGGAGGTCAACGGCCTGCTGGATATGAACCGGAACCCCAAGGCGGATATGGAAGCCATCCGCAAAATCAATCAGGCGGCGCCGGAATTGGATTGAACGCCGGTCTGCCACTGCCGGGCAGGAGGAAAAACGATGAAGCTGTGCGTCACATCGAAGATCATCACCCAGCGGCAGGATGGCAGCGAAATTCCCTTTGCGGAGACGCTGCTGTTTCTCAAACACGCCGGGTTTGAGGAAATCGATCTGAGCCTGGAGCCGCTGCTGCGCGCGCCGGACAGGGAGACGTGGATGGGGGAAAGGCTCCGGCTGTGCGAACGGGCGGGCGTCCGCATCCGCTACGCGCACCTGCCCTATCACTATCCCAAGGATGAAGATGCCGCGGGCTGGACGGATTTTGACGCCGCCACCCGGTGCGCCATCGATTTTGCCAAGCGCGCCGGGGCGGACTGCGCCGCCGTGCATCCCCATTGCTTTATGACCCGGGATTACGATCCCGAGCGGGAGCGCGCGCACGCCCTGCGCTTTTTGACGCCTTATCAGGACTACGCCGTGCAGCGGGGCTTTTCCCTGGCGCTGGAAAACATGCGCGGCCCCGGGAAGAGCGCCGATCCGGCCCTGCGGCGCTTTGGCATGGATGCAAGCGAAATCATTTCCCTGGCGGACGAGCTGGAAATGGGCGTGTGCTGGGATACCGGCCACGGCAACATTTCCGGCCAGGCGCAGTACGCCGCCATCACGGCCATCGGCAGCCGGCTGCGCATGGTGCATCTGAACGATAATTTTGCCGAGGACGACGTGCATTTGGCTTTGTTCCTGGGCAATGCGGATTGGAAGCAGATAGCGGCCGGGCTTGCCGCCGTCGGCTATCGGGGCAGCCTGAATACGGAGGTCAGCTGCAACCGCCTGCCCGACGCCCTGCGCCCGGAGTACGCCGCCTGCATGGCGGCGGCGGTGCGGCAATTGGCGCAAATGATCAGCGCGGAAGCTGAAAAATGAGTATCATTTGGGAGGTTCTTAAATCATGCAAAAGCGGGCGTTCGGTTCGGTTCAGGTTTCTGCCATCGGACTGGGAAGCAGCGAGTTTGGGGGCGCGTGCCCGGAAAGCCTGGGCCGGGAGTTTATGGACGCCTATGTTGCCATTGGGGACGGCTTTTTCATATGAAAAAACCATGAGCCAGGAAAGATGTCTGAAAAGCACAGCCTTCATGAAAAAAAGCCGATCCTATATTTCAATGGATCGGCCCTCTGAAGGATGACGTTCAACTAATTATACAGACTTTTCTTTTACTTCCGTCAGGGTGGGAACACTGGTGATGCCGCCGTGCTTTTGGGTGGACAGGCTGGCGGCGGTGCAGGCGAAGCGGACGATTTGGGTCAGTTCCTCTTCCGTCAGATCAGAGGGGGATTTTTTGTACTGCAGGAACTGGCTCATGGCGCTGCCGCCGAAGATGTCGCCCGCGCCGGTGGTATCCACCACCTGAATGCCGGCAGGGCTGTTCACCGTAACACAATGGGAAGCGGTGACGGCATAGCAGCCCTTGGGGCCCAGGGTGATATAGGCCAGGGAGACGCCGTATTCGTTCAGCAGCTTCTTGCCGCCCTTCTCCGGCGTCAGGCCCCACAGGAATTCGATTTCCTCATCGCTGATCTTCACAATGTCCGCCTGTTTCAGGCTCCACTCGATAGCAGCCTTGGCGTCCGCTTCGTTTTTCCAATCCATGGGCCTTCGCCAATTCAATGGCTTTCCGGGTGGCGGAGGCTGCGGGCTCGTCCGTCAGGGACAGGGTGCCGAAATGGAACACCTTCGCATCCGCGATCAGGCTTTCGTCGATCTCCTCCGGCGTTAAACAGGTATCCGCCCCGGGCTTGCGGGCAAAGCTGAAATCCCGGTTGCCGCTTTTGTCCAGGGAGACGAAGGCCAGGGTGGTGAACTGGTTTTCATCCATCACAATGCCTTTGGTTTCGATGCCGGCGTCCTGCAGCGTTTTGATCAGCAGACGTCCGAACAGATCGTCGCCCACCTTGCCGATCATGGCGGTTTTGCAGCCATACCTGTTCAGCGCCGCCAGGAAATTGCCCGGCGCGCCGCCGGGATTGGCGGAAAGAACAGGATATCCCCCTTCGTTGACGGAATGGGGCGCAAAATCGATCAGCAATTCCCCCAGGGCCACAACGTCATACGTTTTCATGGCTCATTCCTCCGAAAACAGGCTGTACTTGGTGATGTCCATCACGGCTTTTCCATCGGCCTCGAAGCTGATGCCCCGGGCGGAGGGATCGGTGAGGATGGTGGCGGTCATCACCTGCTCGCCGTCGTTGATGAACGCCTCGATGCTGAACCGATCCAGGATCACATGCAGATGGATTTCCCCATTGCGGTTTGCCACCTGGCAGCGGCGCTGGTGGATATAGGCGCGGCGGGAGCCGGAAAACTTGCGATCGATCTTGAGCAGGGATTCATGGGGGCGGTAGCTGAGGATAGAATAATACTGATCGTCCTGGGCAAAGCGCATGGTGAATTTGTGGTAGGGATTGGCCGCGTCCTCCGGGCGGATGCGGATGTCCATTTCCACGCTGCGGCCTTCGATGCCGTTCAGCGTGATCCGATCGCTGACGGGCACGTTTTTGTATTCCACCTGGTGACTGCGGTAGAGCGCCAGCTCCCGAATGGGCTGCTGATACAGGCGGCCGCTGCGGAGGAAAAGCTCCCGGGGCAGGCTCATTTGCCCGAACCACTGCCGGTCCTCGTAGCCCGTGTTTTTGCAGGTGTCCCAGTTCTGCATCCAGCCGATCATCACCCGGCGTCCGTCCGGCGTCAGCAGGGTTTGAGGCGCATAGAAGTCGATGCCGTAATCGATGGCCTGATTGTGTTCAGGGAGAAAGCGTTTGGTTTCCTCGTCAAACGTGCCGATCTGGCATACGGTGCCATTGCCGTTGTGGTATTCAAAGCCCTCGGGCAGCATATCCTGGGGGCTGACGAACAGCACGTGCTTGCCGTCCAGCGGGAAGAAATCCGGGCATTCCCACATGAGGCCGAAGCGTCCGTCGTTTTCCGCCAGAATGCTTGTAAACCGCCAATGGAAGCCGTCCTCGCTGTCATAGAGCAGCAGCACGCCCCGCTTGTCCATCCGGCGCGCGCCCACCACGCAGCGATAGCCTCCCTCCGGCCTGCGCCAGATTTTGGGATCACGGAAATCGTAGGGGCTCAGGCCCTCGGGCAGATCGGCGGCATCCAGCACGGGATTCCCGGCGTATTTCCGGTAATCCATGCCATCGCCCACGGCCACGCACTGAGTCTGGTATTCCTTGCCCTTGTCGCCGCCCTCCTTGCGCACGCCGGTATACAGCAGCAGCTGTTTTCCATCGGGCAGCTCCATGGCGCTTCCGGAAAAGCAGCCGTAGGAATCATAAGGCGCGTCCGGGGCCAGGGCAGCGGGCAGATACGTCCAATGCAGCAGGTCATGGCTCACGGCATGGCCCCAGTGCATGGCATCCCATTGGGTGTCGTAGGGATGATACTGGTAGAACAGATGGTATTGGCCGCGGTAGTAGGAAAAGCCGTTGGGGTCGTTCATCCAACCCACCCAGGGCGTCAAATGAAAAACAGGGCGGGCGGAAGCGGGAATTTTCCCGCCCGCTTCTTTTTCATAAGCCCGGGCAAAGATCAGGCTATGGTTCATCATGAGGATCATCCTTTATTTTGTGTATTCCCGCAGGTTGGTAAAGGAAACGCTGTTGTTCTCCGCATACAGCCGGATGGGCTTGCCGCTGACGCCGTACAGGCGCACGGTCAGGGAAGCATCCTCCAGCCACAGCATGCCCACAGATCCCTCCTGGAAGTAGGTGAAGGCGTATTCCTTGCCCGCTTCCAGCTGCACGTCGGTTTCGGTGATCAGGGCGCTGCCCTCGTTGAACTGCAGCTGCAGCTTCTGCGCGGCAGGGTCCAGGGTGATCAGCTTGTATTTGCCCGCCTGCCCGTTATAATCGAAGGCCAGGCCGAAGCAGCCGCTGCCGGTATAGGTGAAATTGCCCTTCAGCAGGAAGCTTTCATAGGCGGTAAAGGCATCGGTATAGCTGTACCGCGCGCCGGCCTGCACATCGATCCTGTCGGTATCCACCGCCAGCTGCCGGCGCTGGGTATACGGATTGATCACAGCGTCCACAGGCGCCAGGGCCAGATCGCCGTTTTCCTTCTGGATCAGCTTCTGCACCGCCAGGTTGCCCGCCCAGCCGGAAACCTCCGACGTGGAGGAAGGTGACTCGCTGCGCCGCGCCCAGCCCACCATGAAAGCGCCATCCGGGCTTTCCACGTGCTTGGCGGCATAGAACAGCTTGCCGTCCAGGCGTTTGGCCTCGCCGTAGGGGCCGTAGGGCGTATCGCTCACGGCGTACCACAGGGTATCATCCTGGGCGGAATAGGTGAGGTAATACTTATCCCCCAGCCTGAAGGTATCGCTGCATTCCAGATTCCAGAAATTGCCCACGGTGTTGGTGAAGATCACGCCGTCATAGGTGACGCTGGCCAGATCGGCGCTCAGGGTGTACTTGAGAATATGATGGTATCGCTCTCCGCATCGTAGTATGCCTGGGGATCGCGGAAATCCCGCTTCTGGCCGATCTCGGCAGGCGGGGTGATATCCCAGCCCTCCACCTTTTCAAACTGGGTGGGCGTATTGCCCTTGGCCAGCATGATCTTTTCCATGTATTCGTAGGTTTCGGCGGAGGCATGGCCGGTGTAGAAGAACAGGTACTCATCCTTCACCTTGACCACCGAGCCGGTGCCCGCCCAGCCGTCCTGGCCGCCGCTGCGGGCGGACTCCACGATGGGATCGTCATACTCGGTATAGGTGACAAAATCCTTGGTGGTGGACAGATAGATGGAGTGGTTGTAGCTGTCGCCACCCTCCTTCAGGTAATAGATGTAATAGGTGCCGTCCTCGTAGTAGGGCATGGTATCGCCCACATAGGGCTGGCTGATGCCGTCGATGGCCGGCAGGAAGAAGGCCCGGTATTCATAGGCCGCTTCCTGGCTGCCGGGGGTGCGCAGGCCGGAAAAGTCCTTATCCTCCACGCCCTGGGCAAAGGGCTCGCCCTGATCGGCAGGGGCGGCAGGCGGCGCTTCCTCCTTCTTTCCGCATCCGGTCAGCGCCAGGCACAGGACGCACAGCACGGCGATGACGCACAAAAACTTTCTGTTCATCGGTTCCTCCTGACAGAAGGACAGGGAGGATGATCAAAACCATCCTCCCTCCCCTTGATGCTTGTATTACAGGACGCTCATCTGGTAAATGGTCACGTTGCTGAATTCAACGGTCACATCATCCAGCTTGGACAGGGCCTCGGAGCCGAACTGGAACAGCAGCTCAAAGTCCATATCCATGATGAAGGTATCGGTGGTGGCGAAGCGGAAGGTCTGGAACTCCGTGGTCAGATCCATGCCCTCGGATACGCGGGGATCCCAGCCGCCCATGGGGTTCAGGAACACGCCGCAGGAGACCGGCTTATCGGCCTTGGCGGTGATCTCCACGATGTAGTAGCTGTCCGCCGCCAGGGTCAGCGGGTTGCCGCCGAAGCCGCAGATCAGCTTGTTGTGCCAATCGACGGTGCCGCCGTTATCGATACGGTAGAAGAAGCTGCCGTTATCGGTCCAGATGGTGCCCACGCCGCGCTCGTTATCCTCGTCGGTGCCGTTGAAGGTCTGCCAGGGGCAGGCGGGGTTCTCGGCATTGGCGGTGTTGGGGCCGAAGGGCATGAAGGCCTCGATGGTCTTGTTGGTTTCCTTATCGCCCTCCACGGTGCCGAATACCACGTTGCTGATGGTGATGGTGTTGGCGGCGGCGCCTTCGGGCGCGTTGCCGATCTGCAGGCGGATCACGGGATCCTCCACGTCGGCTTCAGCCGTGAACACGGCGGATACCACGGTATCCTCGCCCGCGGCAGCGCTCAGGCCGTTGAAGTTCGCCCGGCACTCCCAGCTCTTTTCGGCGCTCTCCACCAGGGCCTCGCCGCTCTGGCCGTTGGCCGCGTTGATCGTAAAGCTGTAATAGTACTTTTTCCCCTGAGCGATCTTAAGATCGCCCAGCGCAATGTTGGCCTTGATGCTCCATACGCCGCCATCGGTGGGATAGCTGTCGATGGTCACAACGGCGCTGTCCTCCGCAAAGGACACGCTGGCCGCCGCGCCGTCGCCCGCTTCCACGGCAACGCCCGCGTTCTGGGTAAAATCGGCGGTGTAGGCGGGCACCTGGGTCTCCTCGCCGGAGATCTCGTAGATCTCGATCTTATCGATGATCACGGAGAAATCCTCGGGGGTGGTATCGGCCGCGTTGTCGGGGTTGGGGGTGATCCTGCCCAGGTTGAAGAGCAGCTCCGCGCTGCCCTCGCCGGCGGAGGTGAAGTTCAGCTCCAGCGGCGAAACGGTCTCGGTAATGCGCACGTTGAAGGCGCCGCCGAAGGTTTCCCAGCCCTCGGCGTTCTCGTTCCGGGCCAGGATATGGGCGTAGGTGGGCTTGGTGGCCTTGGCCCAGATCTTGATCTTATAATCGGCAGCCTTGAGGGCGAAGCCCGCCTTGGCCAGCTGCACGTCGCCATCCCCGTTGCCGGGGTTCTGGATATCGATCACATACGCGCCGTCCTTCAGGGCGGCGGCGGCCTGGGCGGCCTCGCCGATCTTGGCTTCCCAGCCGTGGTTATCGGTGACCTCGGCCGTGGCGAAATCGAAGGTGCGGTACACCGTCTCCTCGCCGGTCTTTTTGGTGACGGTCAGGGTGGCGTAAGCTTCAGCGGTCAGGCCGCCCTTATCGGTGACGGCATACACCAGCTCGTAGCTGCCAGCGGTTTCCGGGGTGACCTTGCCGTTTTTGAAGGCCAGCGCCGGGGTGGATTCGATGGTGATCATGGCGGACAGATCGCCGTCCTCCGCGTCGGAAGCCGTAACGTTCGCCAGCGCGTCAAACTCGCTGCCCGCTTCCACCGTCTGATCGGCTACGCCGGTAATGGCCGGCGCGGTGTTGGGCGCCTCGGTGGGGGCGGCGGTGGGTTCAGGCTCTTTTTTGCTGGAGCAGGCCGTCAGGCACAGCACCAGCGCCAGCAACAGGGCAATGACAATGCTTCTTTTTTTCATGGTCGTTTCCTCTCTTACTTGGCGGTATAGCGGTCATAGGCGTTCTGGTAAACCTGCTGGATGCCGGACAGATTGACTCTGCCGTTCAGATCGTTCTGGAAGCTCTGCCAGGCCGCGTCGGATACGCCGCCCTTCATCAGCCAGGCGATCAGGTTGGTGCGGATGTAGTCGTTCAGGTTGGTCTCATAGTTGCTCAGGGTGTTCAGCTCCTCCAGGGTGAACTGCAGGTTGGGGCAGGGCTTTACGTTTTCGGGCACGAAGGGCTTGGCGCAAAGCTGCAGCCGCTCCAGGCGCAGCTGGGCGCGGGGCTCCATGTGCACCACGTTGTTCCAGGCATATTCGCCCAGGTTGATGATGCCCAGCGGCGCGTTCTGCAGTCTCAGCTCGTCGCTGGTCACGCCTTCGGGCAGGGGCTTCTGCACCAGCATGCCCTGGTCGTCCCGGTTTTCCTCATACACGATGCCGATGGGGCCGTAGTTGATCTGGGCGGAGATGACGGGATCGTAGTAGCGGTCAAAGTAGGCCAGCAGCACTTCGGGATATTTGCAGGTGGAGAACAGGATCACCTCGCCGGTGCTGATCTCGGGGTTATTGCTCACGCAGATGGTCTGGCTGCCGTCCGGGCCGATCATCGGGCTGCAGACGATGTAGTTTTCGGGGTTGGAGACCACGGTCTCGCTCTCCCACCAATAGAAGGCGCCATAGGTTTCCAGACCCTTGCCGTTGGCCAGGAAGTTATCCTGGCTCTGCTCAAAGGATACCTTGTCGATCAGGCCCTGATCCACCCAGCCGGCGATAAAGTTGGTAGCGTCGCGGAAGCGCTCGTCGGTGATGGTGTAGGTCACCTGGCCATCCACAACCACCCGGTGTTCCAGGTTGTCGTTCAGGCCGAACATGCCGTACAGATCGCACTGGTTGCCCTGCCAGTTGTTGTATACAAAGCTCAGCGGGCGCTCGTCGTCGGTCTTGCCGTTGCCGTTCATATCATGATCGCGGAAGTAGGTCAGGATCTGCTCCATCTGGGCGGAGGTCAGCGCCAGGCCGTCCTTGAGCTGATCGTCGGTCAGGCCGTCAACCGCGCCGGCGGCGATGGCTTCACGGGTCCAGTTCACGTTCAGGAACAGCAGGTTCGGGTTCTGCAGCAGGCCCATCTCCTCGATGCGGGGCAGGGAGTAGATCTTGCCGTCTTCGATATTGATCAGCTGCGCCTTGATATCCGGCCGGCTCTCCAGCAGCTGACGGAAGTTGGGCATATAATCCAGATAATCGCTGATGGGCACCAGCACCTTGCGCTTGGCGTACTTGATGATTTCGCCCGCGCCCATGCCGGCGTGGTAGATGGCGTCGGGACGGTTTTCGGCATTGCCGAAGATCAGGTTCTTCTGCTGGGAGTACACGGATTCAGACACGTTTTCCCAGTTGACCTGCACATTCGTGGCCGCAAACAGATCCGCCATGATCTTCATATCGTTGTAATCCAGGGCGGAAGCGTTCTTGGAGGAATAGACGGTGAAGGCGATCTCCTGGGCGCCCTTCTCGTTCAGGATGGGCGCGGAAGCGTCGGTCCACTGGAAACCATAGGTATCCACCAGGGGATTGGCGCTGGCGGCGGTGTTTTCCGCGGTGTTGGCCGCGGGGGTCTCCGCCTTGGGTTCTTCCTTCTTGTTGCTGCTGCAGGCGGTCAGGCTTACGGCCATCGCCACCAGCAGGAGCAGGGCGAGCAGTTTTTTCATTTTCATATCACGTACCTCCTCTTAGCCCTTCAGGGAGCCGATCATGACGCCCTGGGCAAAGTATTTCTGCACGAAAGGATACAGGCACAGCACCGGCAGGCTGGATACGATCACGGAAACGTACTTCAGCTGGTTGGCCAGGCGGTACTGCTGCAGGATGGTTTCGCCGCTGCCGCCCACGGTGCTCTCCGAGGCGATCAGGATCTCCTTCAGCACCAGCTGCAGGGGATACTTCTTCTCATCCTGCAGGAAGATCATGGCGTTGAAGTAGCTGTTCCACTGGCCCACGGCGTAGTACAGCGCCATAACGGCGATGATGGCCTTCGAGAGGGGCAGCACGATGGATACAAAGGTGCGGAATTTGCCCGCGCCGTCGATGCGCGCCGCCTCCAGCATGCCCTCCGGGATGGAGGACTCAAAGAAGGTCTTGGTCATAAACAGGTTCCACACCGACATGACCGCGGGCAGGATCACCGCCCAGGGGGAGTTGATCAGGTGCAGGCTGCTCATCACGTTATAGAAGGGGATCAGGCCGCCGCCGAAGAACATGGGGATGATGAAGTACAGCATCCAGAACTTCTTGCCGGGGGTGGTTTTGCGGCTCAGCCCCCAGCCGGCAGGCACGGTGACCGCCAGGGCCAGGATCACGGTAACGATGGTGTACCAGATGGTATTCCAGTAGCCCGTCCAGATATCGGCGCGCTGGAACACCTTTTGGTAGCCCTCAAAGGTGATGTTCACCGGGGCCAGAACCACCTGTCCGCCCAGCACGGCGTCGGGATCGGAGAAGGAGGCGATGACGATAAAATACAGGGGATACAGGATGATCAGCGCCAGCAGGCCCAGGAACAGCGCGTTGCAGATAAAGAATATCTTATCGCCCTTGGTGTCCTTCAGCGCATGGCTTTCCTTGATCTTCATTTTTACGGCAGGATTCTTGACAGTCATTCTCTTCCCCTCCTTACCACAGCGAATTTTCGGAGAAGCGCTTGGAGGTGGTGTTGGCGATGATCAGCAGCACCACGTTGATGACCGAGTTGAACAGGCCGATGGCGGTGGCGTAGGCCTGATCCGGCACGCCCGTCAAGCCGCGCTTGTACACGTAGGTGGCGATCAGCTCGCTGACAGCCAGGTTGCCGTCGGTCTGCATCAGCAGGGCCTTTTCATAGCCGACGCCCATCAGGCCGCCGATGGACATGATCAGCATCACGCTGATCATGGGCATGATGGCCGGAATATCCACGTGCAGCACCCGCTGGAAGCGCGTGGCGCCATCAATCATGGCGGCCTCGTGCTGCACCGGGTCCACGTTGGACAGGGCGGCGATATAGATCACGGCGCTCCAGCCAAAGTCCTGCCAGTTGCTGGACAGGATGTACATGGGCCTGAAGGCGCTGCTCTCCAGGAAGTAGGAAATGCGGTTGCCGCCCAAGCTGGCGGCCAGGTTATTGACCAGGCCGTAGCGGCCGAAGAACAGCTGCAGCATACCGACCAATACCACCAGGGAGATGAAGTGCGGGGCGGTATAGATGGTCTGGAAGATCTTGCCCGCCTTCTTGTGCTTCAGGGCGTTCAGCGACAGGGATACCAGGATGGGCAGCGGGAAGCCGATGATGAAGCCAATGATGCACAGCAGGAAGGTGTTTTTCATCAGGGGCCAGAACTGCACGTCGCTGAAGAAGCGGGAGAAATTCTGGAATCCCACCCAGATCGTCTCGCTGGAAAGGATCTTATCACCGGGCATGAAGTCCTGGAACGCGATCAGCACGCCGTAGATGGGCAGGTAGTTGAACAGGAATACCACCAGGATCGCCGGGAGGATCATGAGGAGGTAGGGGCTGTTTTCCTTGAAATTCTGCAGCCGTTTTCCCCAGCTCGGCTTCTCCTTCTTTTGCCGCGCCACCGCGGCAGGGGCTTTGCTTGCGCCTTGCATGTTTTCCCTCCTTAACGGATTGATGAAGAAACAGGAAACGAAGCTGTCTTTTCCCGGAAAGCCCCCTTTCGTATCGCGGTCGGTTTACAATTTGCTTGCTTACGATTGCGTCACGGCGATCCGGCTCAGGGCACGCCGGATCGCTTTTTTATGGCTGAGTGACAAACGGGGTTTACATTGACCAATTTGAATTTTACATTAATCTTTACAATTTGTCAATATATAATTGGAAATTTTGTGCATTATGGAAGAATTTACTGCAATAAAAAGCGATCCACTGGCTGAATGCAACAAGTTCATCTTAAAAAGTTTACAATTTGTAAACTTGATTTGGCGTATATAATATGTTAATATGTTACAAAAACGACCAGAAAGGCTGAATTGAACATGGCAAACAAGCGGGTCACCATGCAGGACATTGCCGACGCCTGCGGTCTTTCCAGAAATACGGTATCGAAGGTATTCAATGGGCGCGGCGCTGTGCCGCCCGCAACACGTTCCCTGATCCTGCAAAAAGCCAGCGAGCTGGGCTACGGCCTGCCCGCATCGGAAAAAACCCAGACGGCTCCGTCATCCGGCGGCAGCATCGCCTTGCTGACCAACAACATGCCGGTGGATTACCACTTCGGCACTTATTTCGTCACCACCTTTACCGATCAAATCTGCCGGGCGGGCTATACCCTGAAAATGTTTGAGATTTCCGCCGAGGAGCTGCAAAAAAAACAGCTGCCGCCCCACTTTCTTCCCGACCAAACGGCGGGCATCGTGGCCATCGAGCTGTTTGACGCCGATTATTTGGATATGATTTGCTCCCTGGGCCTGCCCACTGTCATGATCGACAGCCCGGTCCATTCGCTGATCCATCTTTATCCGTGCGATTTTGTTTCCATGGAGAATGTGGCCAGTGTGAACGGAGTGATGAAACGACTCCTTGCCCTGGGCGCACGCCGTATCGGCTTTGTGGGCGACAGGGAGCATTGCGGCAGCTTCTATGAGCGCTGGTTCGGCTATCGGCTGGGCCTGGAGCAGGTGGGGCTCAAGCCGGATGAGAGCCTTTGCATCCTGGCCCCGGACGCTTCTCCCTACAACGATCCCGATTGGCTGCTCGCTCAGATGAACCGGATGCCCGTCTTGCCGGACGCCTTCGTCTGCGCCAATGATTATCTGGCCATCCATCTGATGACTGCATTAAAAAAGAAGGGCCTGTCCATTCCCGGCGATATCATGGTCACCGGCTTTGACGGCACCTCCCAATCCGCCCTGGTGGAGCCTGCCCTCACCACCGTGCAGATCCCAAGCATCGAAATCGGCCGCATGTCCGCCGATATCCTGCTGGCCCGCATCCGCAACCCGGAGCTGCCCTTCGGCTGGACGCATATCCGCACCAACCCCGTGTGGCGCAAGAGCACGAGAGAAGATAAAAGGGACTGAAAGGAAGTCGAAGGGAGTAAAAAAGACTGGAGTTCTCTGCTTGACAGTGGTATATTGTATGTGGTGCGTTTGGGCGATAAACCAAGCTCATTTTTCTTTGCAAGCCCTGTGGCGATGATCGCCGCGGGGCTTTTTTTAATGCCATCTTGAAGCTTATGGGGTAATGCGAGAGAAAGGATGGGAACGATGATGGACACAAAACAAAACGCAGACGGAATCCAGCAGCTCATGGAAAGTCCGATATGGGCAGACGACGGGGCGGTGAAGCTGTATCTCTACTGCCTGGCCATGGCAAGCCGCAATCGGTACTGTTGGCGCGGGCTGCAGCTCCAGCCGGGCGACATGCCTCTGTCAGAACGGAGAACGGCAGAAGCGCTCTGTTGGTCCTGGGACAAGCTGCGCCGCAGAATGCGGATGCTGGAAGTGCGGGGGATGGTGACGATCCAGTCGACCCCTAATGTGGGAACGATGCTGCATGTTGTGAACTGGCTTGATATTGAAGACACCGATCTGGAAAGCAGGCCAGAAAACGGACCAGTCTGGCCTTATGATGCGGCCAGAGCAGCGACATGGGATGCTCAGGATTGTATCGCAACCGTTTTTGCGAAAGCTATACGATGTTTTTTGAAGCTTGCTATACGCGCATGGATCGTCTGGCAAGACAAATTTATAAAACAAATATCAGGAAATGACAAGCACAGCGCATA
>CADAHU010000093.1 GCA_902787835.1 uncultured Eubacteriales bacterium | reverse complement strand
GGGAATGCTTGGTTTACTGGGCGGGATGCTCCAGATCCCAGGCGGCGGTGCGCTCGTCCATAACGGCCTGGCCGCCGCGGTTCAGGTACTCCTGCTGCAGCTGGGTGAACAGATCATGCACTTCCTCGGGCTTGCACATGGCGCAGCGGACGAGGATCTCGCGGTGGAAGTCCTTCAGGGTGGTGTTGTACTGGGCCTCGGCGGGCAGGGTGGCGCGGATCTTGAAGCCCTGGGGGATCAGATCCTGGTTGCCCACCTCGTACATGGCCGCGTACTCATCGGCATAGCCCTGATAGCTCAGCGCCTGGGCCTTCATGGTCTTTTCCTCGGTATCCAGCCACTGGCCGTTGACCAGCAGGGTGTAATCCAGGTTCTGCATGGAGTTGAACTTCATCTCGCCCTCCACACCGGGGATCAGCACGGGGATGCCGTCGTCGTTGAGCTCGTAGGTAACGCCTTCCACGCCGTTCTGGAGGTTGAAGATGGTGTTGTACTCGCACAGCCAATCCAGATACATGATGGCGGCCCTGGCGTGATCGTCGTCAGACCAGACGGGGATGAAGTTCAGCAGACCGTCACGGTCATAGGACAGATGATAGAACTTGGTGGGATCGGTGACGGACTCGAAGCAGTTCAGCACGCTCAGCTTGGCGCCGGGCTCCTGGGCCTGCAGGCCGGCCAGCAGGCCGGGGGTCACGCGGATGGGATGATCATAGTTGGCGCCATAGCCGCCGGCCTGGCCGGAGGTGATGGCCTGGTTGACCTGCTCGCCGCTGGTATCGGTGGCAAAGTCGGGGGAGATCAGCCCTTCGTTGTACAGGGTGTTCAGGAAGACCACATAATCCTCATAGCCGTCCCACAGCTCCTGGGGCTTGGTGGCCAGGGCGCGGAAGTCATTCACGTCCTTGATGAAGGAGAGCATCAGGGGGCCGTTGTTCTCACTGGTGATGTTGCTGCTCATGGCGAAGGGGATGCAGCCGCCGGCCACGTTGCCGGGGTTCTGATCCCGGAAGGCGCGCAGCACGGTGAGAAACTCTTCCTTGGTGGTGGGCATCTGCATGCCCAGCTTCTCGATCCAGTCCTCGCGGATGAACATGCCCTGGGTGGCAACCACCACGCGGCGGGCGGGCAGGGCGTACAGGCCGCCTTCAAACACGCCGGCGTCCAGCACTTCCTGGCCCAGGAATTCCTTCAGGGTGGGGCCGTACTGGTCCACCAGATCGCTGATCTCGCGCACGCCTCCCTGGGAGACATAGTTGGATACGATGGCGCTGTTGTAGGTGAAGCACACGTCGGGGGCGGTATCGGCGGAGGTGATCAGGGTCGCCAGCTTGCTCTCTTCCTCAGAGCGGGGGATGACCACCCATTCAATGGTGATGTTGCGGGGATCGCCGAAGTTCTCCTGGATCCACTTGGTATAGTAGTTGTTGTCGGCTGGGGAATTGCCGGGGGTGCCGCGGTCAAATACCGAGACCTTCAGGGTCAGGGGCTCATCAAAGCGGTACACCTCGCCTTCCGCGTGGGCGATGGCCAGCATGGGCACCAGCATGCACGCGACCAGGAACAGAGCGAGCAGTTTCTTCATGGGGATTTCCTCCTTTTTTTGTTTGAACGTTCTATCATAAGCCCTTTGGGCCTTTGACCGGGATCACTCCTTGACCGCGCCGATCATCACGCCCTGCACAAAGTACTTTTGCAGGAAGGGGTACACGATCAGGATGGGCACGGTGGAGAACACGATGGCGGCGGAGCGGATGGTATCGGGCAGCACGGCGTTGGCGCCGCCCTCCACCATGGCCACAGAGGTATCGGTGGAGTTGAATACCACCTGGTACAGCTTCATCTGGAGCGTAAAGTAGGACTGGTTGTTGATGTAGTAGCGCACGTCGGCGTAGGAGTTCCAGCGCGCCACGGCGTAAAACAGCGCCACGGTGGCCAGGGAGGCGGTGGACAGCGGCAGCACGATGCGCAGCAGGATCTGAAAATCGTTGCAGCCGTCCAGCCGGGCGCTTTCCTCCAGGGACGGGGAAATGGAGGAGAAGAAGTTGCGCATGATGATGATGTTATAGGTGGAGGTCAGGATGGGCAATACCAGCGACCAGGGGCTGTCGATCAGGTGCAGATCCTTGATCCACAGGTAATTGGGGATGGTGCCGCCGGTAAAGTACATGGGGATCAGGATGATCACCATCAGGATCTTTTTGCCCGGCAGGTAGCTGCGGCTCAGGGGATAGGCGATGAGGATTGAGCACACCATGGCCATCATGGTGTATACCACGGTCAGGATGATGGAGAAGATCATGGACCGCTGCATGGTGGCGTCGCTGAACACCGAGCGGTAGGCGTTGATATCCCAGCCCCGGGGGAACAGCGTTACCTGGCCGGAAAGCACCGACTGCCTGTCGGACAGCGACAGGGCCACCACGTGGATCACCGGGATCACGCACAGCAGCACAAACACCGTCAGGATGGTGATAAACAGGATCTCGGAGCCCAGATACCGGCGGCCCTTTACGCCCCGGCCGGCCTTGGGGCTTTTGACTGCGGTTACCATAAGCCGCCCTCCCCTCCGAGCGCGCGGGTGATCCGGTTGGCGGAGAACAGGAAGATCATGTTGATCACCGAGCCAAACAGATCGACTGCCGTGGACAGCGGATAGCGCTGGTTCAGGATGCCGCGGGTGTATACAAAGGTGGAGATCACCTCGGATACGTCGCGGACGTTGTTGTTCATCATCACGTAGGGGCGCTCAAACCCGATGCCGACCATGCGGCCCAGCTGCAAAATCAGCATGACGATGATGGTGGGCATGATGCCCGGCAGGGTGATGTGCCAGATGCGCTTGAACCGGCCGCAGCCGTCCACCTCGGCAGCCTCGTACAGCTCGGTATTGACGCCGGAGATGGCGGCCAGGTAGATGATGGTGCCCCAGCCCGCGCCCTGCCATACGCCCGTGGCCACATACATGACCACCCAGTTGGCGGAGTTGGTCATGAAATCCACCGTGGAGCCGCCCATGGACCGGATCACGTTGTTTACGATGCCGCGGCTGCCGAACATCTTGGTTACGATACCGCCGATGATGATCCAGCTGAGGAAGTGGGGCAGGTACATCAGCGTCTGATACACCCGCTTCACCTTTACCGACCGCATCTCGTACAGCATGATGGCCAGGATGATGGGCATGGGGAAGCCGAAGATCAGGTCCAGCAGGTTGAGCCACACCGTGTTCCTCAGGGCATCCCAGAACTGCTGGGTGGCGAAGGCCTCCTGGAAGTACTTGAAGCCCGCCCATTTGCTGCCGCCAATGCCCTTGAACAGGTTGTAATCCTTGAAGGCCACCTGCACGCCGTACAGCGGGCAATAGCGGAAGATGAAGTACTGCGCCAGCGGCAGGATCATCATGGCGTACAGCATCCAGTATTTCCGGATGCCTTTGCCAAAACCGAACCGCTTATACCGGATAACCCGCGGCGGCTGCGCCGCGCCTGTTTTTTGCATGCTTTCTCACCTCGTTTGGGCTCCGCATGATGTTTTACGCTGATTGTTGGCTTTATTATAGAAAACCGGCAATATGCTGTAAATGCATTAAATTGCTTGTTTTATTGCAAAAATTGCACAGATCAGAAGCACACAAAATGCATATATATAGGTATAAACCGACCATATCCGCCAAGATGGCAAAAACGGACAAAGAGAAGGGCCGCCGTGATTGTCAGGAACAGAAATTTGATGAAAAAGGGTTACGCGCTTTCTTTCAGGAGAAAGAAAGCTGAGCAAAGAAAGCCTGCGTTTGTCGCCGTAAAAGCTGCGAACGCAAAGAGAAACAAAACCGCAGCCAACCGCTTCCGGGCAGGCAGCTTCGCTGCCATCCTGTGCGCAAAGCGCACAGGGAAAAGCCTGAAAATTACCGAAAAACAAGCTCGCTTGTTTTGTCGGAAATTTTCAGGCTTTTCTTATGCCCGGGAGCTCTCTTGGCGCCTTTCAAGTTACAGGCGCAGGCTGTTTGTTGTTGTTGCCAAGCATGTTCGCCGGAATGGGTCCAGGGCCCAAGCGGGCCCTGGCGCAGGTTTGGGCGCGCGGAGCGCCCAACGTATCCCTTCTTCTGTTTATCGCCCAGCCCTGCTATTTTCCCGCGCTTTGCCGGTATTGCTCCGGGGATACGCCCACCCGGGCCTTGAATGCCCGGTAAAAGCTGGAGTAGTCGGAAAAGCCGCACTGGCTGCTGGCGTCCTTGGGCTTTACGCCCTGGCGGATCAATTCCTGGGCGATCAGGACGCGGCGGATGATCAGGTACTGGTGGATGGAGATGCCGGTGTACTTTTTGAACTCCCGCAGGATGTAATACTTGCTGGAATAAAAGGCGTTTGCCAGGTCGTCCAGGGAGAGGGGCTCCATGGCGTGCCGGTTGATGTACTGGATCAGCTGGCTCATGCCCCGGCTGTACTCGCTCTGGGGCAGCGCGCCGCGGCTGGTCATCATGGACAGGGCGCGGACCAGCAGGATGCTCATCCGGCTGCGGTTGATCAGCTTGGCCTCCGGCCGCCGGTCCTCCGAGGCCTCGATCACCTCGTCGGTCAGGGCGATCAGCTGCCGCAGGTCCTCCTCCTCCACATGAAAATAGTATTGATCGTTCCGGGTCATGCGCTCGATGGTGGCGGGGATATCGTAATCCGCCGCGCTGATGGCCTGCAAAAACTCCCGGCGGGCAAAGAAATAAAACCGCTCGTAGGGGATATCGGTATCCAGGTGGATGTTGCGGTGCATGATGCCCGGCGGGTAGATCAGCACGTCGCCCCGGCCCGGCTGAAAATCCAGCCCCTCCACCACGATGCGGCTGTGGCCCTGCAGATAAAAGAATATTTCATAATGGGGATGATTGTGGTAAAATACAGGCTGGGCGGCGGTATCCACAAAATGATAGACCTCAAACTCCCGCCCCGGCGGCATCTGGTTGCTGCGGTCCCATAACCTGGGCTGATCCATATACGCTCACCTCGCCTTTATTATAAACAATTTTTGCAATAAAACAAGCAATTTAATGTATTTACTGGCTATTTCATCCATGCTATGATGCAAAAAAAGAAGGACAAAGGAGGCAAAATATGATCCGGGTCGCAATTGTTGGAACGGGTGGCATCGCCCACGAGCACATGAAGGCTTACCTGACCCTGAAGGACCGCTGCCAGGTGGCGGCGCTGGTGGATATCATCCCCGGCAAGGCCCGCCGCTTCATGGAGGAGTTCGGCGTCTCCTGCGATACCTACGAGGATCATCAGGACATCCTGCCCCGGCAGGACATCGACCTGGTGGATGTATGCACCCCGCCCTATGTGCACGCGCAGATCAGCATCAACGCCCTGCGCAGCGGCAAAAACGTGGTGTGCGAGAAGCCCATGGCCGCCTCCCTGGAGGAGTGCGACGCCATGCTGCGCGCCCGGGATGAAAGCGGAAAACTGCTCTCCATCATCGCCCAGAACCGTTTCCGCAAGCCCATCCGGGATCTGAAGGCCCTGCTGGAAAGCGGCATCGCGGGCCCGGTGCGCCATGCGGAGATCGACAGCTTCTGGTGGCGGGCGCATAATTATTACGATCTGTGGTGGCGCGGCACCTGGGAAAAGGAGGGCGGCGGCTGCACCCTGAACCATGCCGTGCACCATATCGATATGCTGGGATGGATGATGGGGCTGCCCAGCCGTATCACCAGCGTTCTGGCCAATACCGCCCATGATAACGCGGAGGTGGAGGACCTCTCCGTTTCCATTATGGAGTACCCCGGCGCGCTGGCCACCGTAACCGCCTCGGTGGTGCACCACGGCGAGGATCAAAAGCTGGTGTTCCAGTGCGAAAAGGCGCGCATCGCCGCGCCCTACGATGTGTTTGCTTCCATTCCCCAGCCCAACGGCTTCCCGCTGAAGGTATCGGACGCGGCCTTTGAAAAGCAGGCGGCGGAGTATCTGGCTTCCCTGCCGCCGCTGCGCTACGAGCATCATACCGGTCAACTGGATAACGTGATCACCGCCATCGAGACCGGCGGGCAGCCCGCCATCACCGGCGAGGACGGCCGCCGCACCATTGAGCTGATCACCGCCATTTATAAGGCAGGGGCCAGCCGTCAGCCGGTGGATTTCCCGCTCCAGCCCGATGATCCCTTCTACACCGTGGCGGGCATCCGGGCCAATGTGCCGCATTTCTATGAGAAAACCGTTTCCGTGATGGAGCAGGCGGGCACCATGACCTTTGGCAGCGATTTTGGCGAAAAGGAGAAGAAATGATATGAACGTATCCGACGGCATGAATTACGCGCCCCAGGGCAAGCCCCAGCCGGTGGTGAAGCCGGGCGAGTTCGTCTTTTCCGCGGCGCACATCGACCACGGCCACATCTACGGCATGTGCAACGGCCTGACCGAGGCCGGCGGCACCATCAAGTATGTGTACGATCCCGACCCCAAAAAGGTGGAGAGTTTTCTGAAAACCTATCCGACGGCCATCCCGGCGCAAAGCCTGGAGCAGGTATTGGAGGACAAGGACACCCGGCTGGTGTGCTCCTCCAACGTGACCAGCGAGCGCGGCCCCCTGGGTGTCAAGGCGATGCAGGCGGGCAAGGATTACTTTTGCGATAAGGCGCCCTTCACCACCCTGGAGCAGCTGGACGCGGCCAGGGAAACCGTGCGGGAAACCGGGCGGAAGTACATGGTGTATTATTCCGAGCGGCTGCATGTGGAAGGGGCCATCCTGGCGGGGTATATGATCGATCAGGGCGAGATCGGCCGGGTGATCAGCGTTACCGGCTTCGGCCCCCATCGCCTGGGCGCGGCTTGGCGGCCCAAGTGGTTCTTTGAGCGGGAAAAGTACGGCGGCATCCTGTGCGATATCGGCAGCCATCAGATCGAGCAGTACCTGCACTTCGCCGGGGAGGAGGACGCCACGGTGCAGCTCAGCCGCATCGGCAATTACGCCCATCCCGAATACCCCGAGCTGGAGGACTTCGGCGATTGCTCCATCCTGGGCAAGAACGGCGCCACCAACTATTTCCGGGTGGACTGGTTCAATCCCGACGGCCTGCGCACCTGGGGCGACGGGCGCACCTTCATCCTGGGCACGGAGGGCTTTATCGAGATCCGCAAGTACATCAATCTGGCCGCCGATACGGTGGACGGCAACCATGTGTTCCTGGTCAACGGCAAGGGCGAAAAGTATATCAACGCCACCGGCGTGACGGGCTATCCCTTCTTTGGGCAGCTGATCCTGGATTGCCTGAACCGCACCGAGAACGCCATGACCCAGGCCCACGCCTTCAAGGCGGCGGAGCTGTGCCTCAAGGCCCAGGCCCAGGCCGTCCGGGTGGCCGGGCTCAAATAAAACGAAAGCTGAGGAATTGCCATGTTCCGTGTTGGTTTGATCGGCTGCGGCGGCATCTCCGCCGTGCACGCCCACGTGCTGCGGGAGCTGGAGAATACCGATTTGATCGCCTGCGCCGATGTGATCCCGGAGCGGTCGGCGCGCTACGGCTGCGCGGCCTATGCCGATTGGCGGGAAATGCTGGACAGGGAAAAGCCGGACGCCGTGCACCTGTGCACGCCCCATTCTCTGCATCCCGTCATGGCGGCGGAGGCGGCAAGCCGCGGCATCGCCGTGTTTACCGAGAAGCCCCCGGCCATCGATTTGGCGGGCTGGGAGCAGGTCAAGGCGGCGGCCCGGCGCGTGCCCGTGGGCGTATGCTTTCAGAACCGCTTCCATCCCCATATCCAAACCTGCAAACGCTTTTTGCGGGAGGGGACCTACGGGGCGCTGCAGGGCATGCGGGCCTTTGTCACCTGGAACCGCACGGCGCAGTATTATGCCGCCGCCGATTGGAAGGGCAAATGGGCCACCGAGGGCGGCGGCGCGCTGATCAACCAGGCCATCCATACCCTGGATCTGCTGATCGGCTTTCTGGGCATGCCCGATCAGGCGGAGGCCATGATGGGAAACCATCGCCTGCGCGGGGCCATCGAGGTGGAGGATACGGCGGAAATCTACCTGCGCCGGGGGGACGTGCCCGCCCTGCTCTACGCCTCCAACGCGTACAGCCAGGATGCGCCGGTGATGATCGAGCTGCATTTTGCAACGGCCGTCGTGCGCCTGGAGGGCGATGTGATGACCATCCTCCGGGACGGCCAAAAGCAGGAGATCCCCTGCGTCACCGATCCGGTGATCGGCCGCTCCTATTGGGGCGCGGGGCACAAGGCCTGCATCGCCGCCTTCTACCGCAGCATCGAAACCGGCGCGCCCTATCCCAACGATCCCGCCTCCTGCGAGGCCACCATGCAAACGCTGCTGAGCCTCTACGATCAGTGCAGGATGGGGGATACGTTACTTTCTTCCGGAAGAAAGTAACAAAGAAGCAGCCGGCGAACCGGGTTGAATGGAAAACCAAGCTTGCTTCCGCCAGCTTCTCCATGACCGCCAAGCGAGTTCCCGGGCAAAAGAACAAAGGGAAAATCCCTGAAAAATGAGCTGCGTTAAAGCCAGTTGGCGGAAAAGCCCGCAGCATTTACGGCGAAAACGCAGGTTTTCTGCTTCTCTTTTGACTCAAAAGAGAAGCGTCCCCCTCCCCGTCAAATCCCAATTTGCAGCTTCCAGCGTGACGAGTGGTCTTACACTCCCTTTTTCATCTTCCGGCGGAAGCAGAACGCAGCCAGAGCCATCAGCGCCGCGGCGTAGGCCGCCACCCAGGCCAGATGCCCCCATAGACCGGCTGTGCCGGCAATGGCGGCGCGGCAGGCCTCCACCGCATGGTAGAAGGGCAGGGCCTTGCAGATCGCGCCGAAAGCGCCGCCCAGCAGGCTGATATCAAACCATATGCCGCTGAGCCAGGCGGAAAGGTTGGTGAGCAGCGCGCCGCAGATGCCGCCCACCTGCCGGTCGCTGAGCACTGTGCCGCAAAGCAGACCCAGGGCGATGTACAGCAGGGCGGGGATCATGCCCACCCCCAGCGCCGCCAGGATGCGCCCGCTCAGGGGCAGCCCCAGCGCCAGCGATACGGCGTATACCACCGCGCCCTGGCACAGCGCCATGGGCAGCAGCGGCAGCAGATAGCCCAGCAGAAAATCCATGGGCCTGAGCGGCGTGGCGTACAGCCGGGCCAGCAGGGCGGTGGAGCGGTCGCGGCTGATCAATATGGCGGAAAACAGCGCCAGGAAGGATTGGCCAAACACCGCCACGCCCGGGGCCAAATGCTCAATGCGGAACAGATCCACCGGGATATTGGCCTGGATCAGCGAGAGCATCAGCAGCAGGAGCACCGGGAACGCCAGGCCGAAGAACAGCGTAAGCGGGTCCCGGGCGATCTCCTTGGCGCAGCGCCCGGCAAAGCAAAGAATACGGCGCACTCTCCTCATACCGCCGCCTCCTCTCCCGCCAGGGCGATGAAGGCGTCCTCAAAGGTACCTGCCCCGGCCTTTTCCATCAGCTCCGCCGCCGTGCCCAGGGCGGTCAGCCGTCCGTGGGCCAGGATGCCGATCCGGTCGCTGAGCGCCTCGGCCTCCTCCAGGTAGTGGGTGGTCAGCACAATGGTGCTTTTGCCCTTCAGGCCGCGGATCACCTGCCACAATTCCCGGCGGATCAGCACGTCCAGCCCCAGGGTGGGCTCATCCAGGAACAGCACCTGGGGCTCGCTGATCAGCGCCATGGCGATGGACAGCCGCCGCATCCAGCCGCCGCTGAGCTTGCCCGCGCGCCGGTCCGCCGCCTCCGCCAGGCGCAGCCGCTCCAGCATGGCCTCGGTTTTCTGGCGCGCTTCCGCCCGGGAGCAGCCGTGCAGCCCGGCCATCAGCATCAGGTTTTCCCGCACCGTCAGGTGCCGCCCCACGGCGGTCTCCTGGGGGGATACCGCAATGGCGGCCTTCACCGCGCCGGTCTCGCGCACCACGCTTTTGCCCATCACCAGCGCGTCGCCGGAGGTGGGGGCAATCAGCCCGCACAGCATGCGGATGGCCGTGGTTTTGCCCGCGCCGTTTACGCCCAGCAGGGCAAAAAGCTCGCCCTGCTTCACCGCCAAATCCAGGTGATCCACCGCCGTCAGCGTTTGAAACTGCCGGGTGAGCCCCTGCGTCTCGATCGCATTCATTTATTCTTCCTCCGGTCCCCGCCGCATGGCGTTCATGATGTCCGTCGCGAAGCCCATCAGCTGGCTGGCCTTCACCAGCGCCAGCCCCTGCTCCTCGTCGCCCAGCACCAGCAGCTGATCCCCGGGCTGCAGGCCGAATACCTCCCGCGCCTTCTTGGGGATCACGATCTGCCCCTTGTCGCCAATGTTTACGATCCCGAAAATGTGCTTTCCGTTGGGCATGGGTTGCGCCTCCTGATTCGTAAAAGTTGGAAAAGTTGGAAAATTCCGATTAGTAGTATAACCCTTTCCGCCGCTGCTGTCAAGGGCGGCGCAGACCACATCCGCCTCGCTGCGCTCGGCACCTTCTCCAGAGGAGAAGGCTTTTGGTGCGCCGCTTCCCACCTTGTATTCTCCGTTGGGAAGTCTTTAGGAGGAACACAGTAACCCAACTTTTCGTGAAGAACCACTCTTTTTATAAAATTGCGGGCCTCCGCGCTTACAAATTTGTAAGGTTTGTGTTTTTCCATTCATTTTTATGTATAATGAAGATGGCAAAGAAAGGGGCCCGGATATGAAAAAAGCAAGGATCAGAAAATTGCTGAAGCGATATATGCTGCCCGCGCTGGCGCTGCTTTTGATTGCTGCGTTCTTTATCCTGGGGAAAAGCCGGGAGCAAACGGAGTTTCCCGCCCTGTACCCGCGGGACGGCGTGCTGGACGCGCGGGCGGTGGATTTTTCCGGCGGCGTCTATCACCTGGTCAACAGCTGGGATTATTACCCGGGCCAGCTCCTTTCCCCGGCGGTGTTTTCCGATCCTGCCGCCGCCCCGATGAAGGATAACGACGCCCCCTTGAACATCACAAAGGGCACCTGGCGGCTGCGCATCCAGGCCCAGCCCAACACTTATCTTACCCTCTGCTCCTATTCCATTGATTACAGCACCCGCATCTTTGTGAACGGCAAAGAGGTGCGCAGCATCGGCTATGTATCGGATGATCCCGCCCAGGCGATTCCCAAGGTGCGGTATGTTACCCTGCCGCTGTATTTTGATGCCAGCGGCGAAACGGAGATCCTCTATCAATACGCCAATTATATGCATAAGGACGGCGGGTTCATTCAAAACACCCTGATTTCCACTCCGGAGAACATCGATGAGTACCAGCGGGGCCTGGCCCTGAACGCCATGCTGATCAGCGGCGGGCTGCTGATGCTGTTCTTCTATTTCCTTTTCTGCGCCGCCTTTCAGAAAAACCGGGAATACGCCGCCCTGGCGCTGTGCTGCCTGGTCATCGCCCTGCGGAATCAATTCTTCTCCGTGCAGCACCTGCTGCCCGCGGCCGTGAGCTTTTACATCGAATACCGCCTGGTGATCCTGGATGTGAGCTGGATCCCCCTGTCCACGGTGTTCCTGCTGACCGCTTTTTTCCCGCAATCCGCGGGGAAAAGGCCGCTGCTGGCCTTCGCGGGCCTGTGCTTCGTGCTGTCCGCGCTGCATTTTATCCTGGATACCCATGATCTGGTGCTGCTGTGCCATATCTGCTATTACGCCTGCCTGCCCTTCGCGCTCTGGTTCCTGCTCCGCCTGTTCCGCGCCTTCCGCAGGCAGCGGCCAAGCGCGCCGGAGTGCATCGCGCTGCTCGCCATCCTGTTTTTTACCTTTATGCTCATCCGGGAGGGCCTGGCCACCGGCAGCAATTCCGCCGTCAACCATTTTGGCATCACACCGCTGGCCATGCTGGTGTGCATCCTGCTGCTGGCCATCGTGAACAATGAAAGGATCAGCCGGCAAATGGCCCAGCTGCGGGAGGCGCGCCAGCGCAATGAATTGCTGTTGCAGATGAACGCCACCAATAACGATTTTCTGCGCACCGTGGCCCATGAGCTGAAAACGCCCCTCACCGTCATTTCCGGCTACGCCCAATTGATCGAGCGGCAGATGCAGCGCGATCAGATTTCCGAAAAGACGCCGGAGCGCCTGGAAACCATCCACAGCGAGGCGGAACGCCTGGCGGAGATGGTGTCCCAGCTCATGGATTATACCTACGGGCAGGCGAAAACGGCGGAGATGACCGCCGTAAGCATCGACGGGCTGTTCCGCAGCGCCGCCGCCATCATGACGCCGGTCTGCGAGAAAAAGCAGAATGTTCTCACCTTCCATAGTGACAGCGTTTCGCGCATTCACGGCAACGCCGAATTGCTTTTGCAGGTGCTCATCAACCTGATCGTCAACGCCAGCCGCCATACCGACAGCGGGCGGATCACCGTGAAAGCCGCGGACGCGGAAGGCTTTGTCTCCTTCACCGTCTCGGACACCGGCAGCGGCATCGCGCCGGAGGATGCGCCCCACATCTTTGAAAAAGGCTATTCCACCGATGACGGTCGTGGCTTGGGGCTTGCGATCTGCGCAGATACCGTGCGGCTGCACGGCGGCACACTGACGCTGCTTGAAACAAGCGAACACGGAACGAGATTTGGGTTTACCATTCCAAAGGAGGAAGAGGCATGAGCTATACCATCTTGCTTGTGGAAGATAACCCCCACATCATGGAAATAAATCATGAAGCGCTGGAGATGAGCGACTACCGCGTGCTGGAAGCAAGGGACGGCAGAGCGTGCATGCTCCGCCTGCAGGAAAATGATATTGATCTGATCGTGCTGGACATCATGCTGCCGGACGCGGATGGGCTGGCGCTGTGCAGGCAAATCAAGGCCCGGTATGATATCCCCATCCTGTTCCTTTCCGCCCTGGGGGAAAACGCGCAGATCATCGAGGGCCTGCGGGCCGGCGGGGATGATTACCTGCCCAAGCCTTATGATATCGGGGTGCTTTTGGCCCGCATCGAGGCGCGGCTCCGGTCGGCGGGCCGGAAAAAGCGCTTTCTTTCCCATGCCGGGCTGCGGCTGGACACGGTGAAGCAGACCGCGTATTTTGCCGACAGCGATTTGCTGCTCACCCAAAAGGAATTTTTGATCCTGCTTACGCTTCTGCAAAATCCCCATCGCGTGGTGGACAGGGAGGCGCTGTTCTCCGCCGTCTGGGGCGCCGCGCCGGGGGACGACCTCAGCGCCCTGCATACCACCGTTTCCCGCCTCAATAAAAAGCTGGACGGCGCGAAAGCACCGCTGCGCGTCGCCTTCCAGCGGGGCGAGGGGTACGCACTGGAAGATATATGAAACAAGCACGCGCTTTCGCTTACAATTCTGTAAGTCTCGCGGCCTTTCCGTTTTTCTCCTGTATAATGATACCATCGGGATATACTGTACGATCTATGCGGGGGTTGTCGTCACGGCGGCGCTTATCAAAAAGAGAAACCGCACGGAAACTGAAATAAAACAGGAGGAGAGAAGATCATGAAGCATTCCCATTTGAGAGGTCTGAAGCTGTTATTCTGCGCAACACTGGCCTTGGCGATCGTTCTGAGCCTTTTACCTGCGCAGGAAGCGAAGGCATTGAAGCAAGGGCAAACTTGTCCGGACTGCGGAACGGGAATATTAATCCCGATATCGTATGATTCCGCGCAACACGCTCTTTCATGCTCCAAGACGGGTTGCATACATTCTACACCCGATGGCTATATCTGGGAAAACCATCACGGCGGAAATGCCTGTACTGGTCGCTCCATCTGCGAAGGATGCGGGCAGGAATACGGCAGCGCCTTGGGGCACGACTGGCAAACCGAATGGACGATCGACGGCGACGTCCACTATCACGCCTGTTCGCGGTGTACGGAACGGAAGGATGAAACGAAGCATACCTACACCTGGACGTATATTGACGCCGATACCCACAAGGGCGTCTGCGCCTGCGGGGCGGAGGTTACGGAAGCGCACCATGAGGATAAGATACATAATGCAAATCCGGAATGGCATTATTACGTATGTTATGTTTGTTCCTCCGACGGAAGTGCATTTCACGACGAACACCACAGCTACGGCGATTGGAAGGACAACTGGGACGGCACCCATTCCCGCAGCTGTATCTGCGGCGCGACGGAAACCGTGGCGCACACCTACACCTGGACGTATGTGGACGATGATACCCACAAGGGCGTCTGCGCCTGTGGCGCGGAGACCACAGTGGAGCACGTCTGGAACGGCAGTCATTGGTGCGGCTATCCCCGCAAGTGCAAGGACTGCGGAGAGTATTACGGCGAAGTCTTAGATCATGAATATTGGTATGAGTATAAAACTGACGAACAGCACAAGATAAATTGCTATCACTGCGATGGGCTCTTCGGCAGGGAGGACCACTCCGGCGGTACAGCCACCTGCATCGCCAAAGCCGTCTGTGAAAAGTGCAAGGCGGAATACGGCGAATACGCCGCGCACAAGGGTGGCACCGCCACCTGCACGGAAAAGGCGGTTTGCGAGATCTGCGGCCAGGAATACGGAGACCCCCTGGATCACGACTGGGCCACCGCCTGGACCCAGGGCGATACCACCCATTACTACGCCTGCTCCCGCTGCACCGAGCGGAAAGACGAGGCACCCCACAGCTACAGCTGGACCTATGTGGACGAC
>CADAHU010000092.1 GCA_902787835.1 uncultured Eubacteriales bacterium | reverse complement strand
CCCGGGCATAAGAAAAGCCAGAAAATTTCCGATAAAACAAGCGAGCTTGTTTTTCGGTAATTTTCTGGCTTTTCCCTGTGCGCTTTGCGCACAGGTTGGCAGCGAAGCTGCCTTGTCCGGGGCCTTCCGGCCCGCCCTCCGCTGAAAACCGGCCCAAGGGCAGGTTTTCCGGGCGCTACGGGCCCGGGAGCGGTGGACGGCGTTAAAGTCCGTTAGCGGAAAAACCAGCAACAGCAGCGGCGACAAGCGCTGCCTTCTTCGGTTCCTTCTTGGGCTTCAAGAAGGAACGCCCCCGTTCGTACCTCTGCCGCTTACGGTTTATCTGCTTTTAATCAGAGAATCGAATCCGTTTTCTTCAGAAAGCGCGCATCTTTCCTGATGGCATTAATCGTCAAAGAACGCCTCGTCCTCGCCCAGGTCGTCCGCGTCCTCCCCGGGTTCCTCTTCCTCCTCGTCCTCCATATCGCTCATGTACGCGCCCACGATGGCCTGGGTCCAGGTCACGTTTTCGCTGATGGCATAGCTGTGCAGGGAGCGGGTGAAGAAATCAAAATAGACGTTGGAATAGATGGGGATCATGGGCTGGAGCTCGGTAAAGCGCTGCTGGAAGGCGATCCAGCGCTGGCAGTAGGTTTTCAGATCGCCGGGCTCCGTTTTGCGCAGCTCCACGGCCAGCCGGTAGAGCTCCTCATCCGCCGCGCCGGTATAGTTCCAGGTCAGGGCGCCGTCCTCCCGGGGGATAAAGTGGGTGGAGGGATCGAACACCACGTCAAAATCGGTGCCCAGGTAGAGCATATCGGCGTCGCGGTCGGCGCGGCCGTAGAACATATCCAGCAGGGCGGTCATCTCACAGGGCACCAAGGTCAAGCCGATGCCGGCCTCGGCCAGCGCGGGGATCAGCCGCTGCTCCAGGCTGTGGGCCATGCCGTTGCCCTCGGGATAGGCCAGCGTCAGCTCCAGGGCCGTCAGCCCGCTCTCCAGCTGCTTGCAGCGCACATCGTCCACGCCGGGAACAAAGGGCTGGCCCTGGCGGTTCAGCGTCCAGCCGTCCAGCTCCAGCAGGAGCGCGGCGTGATTGGGATCCAGGGCGTAAAAGCTCCTGATCTCCTCCAGCGTCTGATCCCACTGCGCCACCAGCGCGTCATAGGCGGCGGCAAGCTCCGCTGGGTCCTGGCCCTCCTCGGGCTCGGGGTAGGCCATGGCGCCGGTCAGCAGCTGATACATCCACTGGCCCATGCCGTAAAAGCCCTCCACCCGGAGGCCGAAGTTGCCCACGTAATCCGCCACCAGCTGATCCTTATCCACGCAGCAAGCGATGGCCTGGCGCACGGACTGGCTCTGCACGGCGGCCTTCTCGCAGTTGAAGGAGATAAAGGTCAGGCCGGAGCGGGGATAGTTGGCCGGGGCAAAATACCCGGTGCCGATCAGCTGGGTGCCCGCCAGGATGGCGTCGGCCTTGGTCACCTTGTTGAGCAGACCAAATTCCCCCGCGCCCAGGGCGTCCATCATGGTTTCGTTATCGGCCAGGGTGTACTCGATATGGGGGATCAGCGGCAGCTGGCCCGCGGCGTTGCCCTTGTAATAGGGGTTGATGTCAAACTGCGCGGTATCGCCGTCAAAGGCGGTGAGCACATAGGGGCCGCAGGTAAGGGCGGGATGGGTGCGGTAGCCGGTCTCCGGGTCCAGCAGGGTGCTCGCCAGCAGCTCCGCGGTAAAATCGCCCGCGATGTACACGCCCTGGCCGTCGTCCTTTACCTCGCAGCCCGGGGCGATGACGCCGATGGGGCTGGGCTGGCAGCTGAGCAGGCCCAGCTCGTAGAAGAAGGGCAGGTACTCCCGCCGCAGGGTGATATCCAGCCGCCGGTCGTTGACCACGTGCACGCCGGCCAGCGCGGGGCTCTCGCCGCTGATATACTCCGCGTAGCCCAGGATATGATCCTTGCGCAGCGGCTTGGCCCCCAGCTGCTCCAGCATGGGATCGATGCTCAGCAGCAGGGTAAAGGCGTAATCCCAGGCCGTGATCTCGCTGCCGTCGCAGTAGTACAGATCGGAATACAGGCTCAGGGAATAGGTACGGTTGCCCTCTCCGTCCCCGGTGACGATGATGCCGTTGACCACCGTGGGATCGGTGGTGAACAGGCCGTTTTCGCCGTCCCAGCGGATCAGATCATAGCCGTGGATCAGGGCGCGCACATCCAGATCGCTGGTGGCGTTGCCCCACATATCGGTATAGAAGTCGCCTTTCATGCGGGTGGGATTGCCCACGCGCAGGGAATCGTAATCGTACGCCGGCGGGGGGAATTCTTCCCCGTCCGCATCGTCCCATTCCGCTTCCCAGGCTTCCTCCTGCTCCGCCACCTCCTCGCCCAGGGCGGGGAGGGAGGCGGCCAGCATGATCAGCGCGAGCAGAAAAGCGATTGCTTTTTTCATGGCGCGGTTTCCTTTCTTCATTACCGGTCCGGGCACGGGATCAATCGAAGCATTCGCCGGCGTTTACCTCCACGCCGCCCAGGCCCAGGGGCGTATCGAAATCATCGATGACCGTAAGTCCGCTGCCGCGGCGGCGGGCCTGCTCGGGGTCCTCCTCGGGCACGGTGCCGGGCTGGGGCACATAGATGACCACATACTCCATATCGTGGCCGGGCATGACGCCGGAGACCAGCAGGATATTGGCGGTGTAGCCCGGGATAACGGGCGAGGGCACGCTGTAAGCATCCCCCGCGTGCAGCGTCTCATAATGGGTATCGGCAGCAGTGGTGCCGTCCAGATACTGGTAATACACGGTCAGCTTTACATTACCGGGGGTGTAATACACATCCCACTCGGTATCCCGGTAGATGACGCCGGAAACGGCGGGCTTATCCACGGTATAGCCGGCCAGGGCGGGAGAGACCACGTTGTACGGATCGCCGTACCGGTGGGTGGCCTTGAAATCAGGGAACACCTTGCGGCCGTCGGCCCAGTAGCGCACGATCAGCGTATACTGCCGCGGATCGGGCTCCTCGGAGGCATGGGTGTTGTACACGTCGTAGCCGGTCACGGTGGTTTCGTACCCGGGCACGGGATCCTCGGTGATGGTGTAATTCACCTTGGCGCCATTCTCATACTCCGGCAGGCCGGTGAAGGTGAAGGCCCAGGTATCGCCGGTGCCGGAGACGGTGCGGCTCTGCTTCTCCGCGCCGTTGGCCAGCAGGCGGATGATGACGGTGCCGGGGCGGATGCCGTCCCGGTTGCCGTGATCCACCCAGGTCTTGGTGCCGCTGATGGTGATGGAAGCGGGCACGTGGGTGTTGATCAGGTCATAGCCGCTGACGGCGGTGGTATAGCCCTCCACGGCGGATTCGCTGACGGTGTACGCGATCTCGCGGCCGTTTACATACTTGGGCAGATCGCTGAAGGTATAGCGCCAGCCGGTGCTGCCCGATACGGTTTGGCTCCGCACCCGCGCGCCGTCGGCCAGCAGGCTCACGGTGATGCTGTCCGGGCGCAGGCCGTCGGCGTCGTTCTGATCGTCCCAGGTCTTTACGCCGCTGACGCTGACGCGCTCCGGCTCATGGGTGTTGGTGATGCTGGTGCCCGCGTAGGCGGCGGTGTAGCCGGGCACCTCGCTTTCGGATACGGTGTATGCGATCTCCCGGCCGTTGGCGTAGCGGGGCACGTTCTCAAAGGTGAAGGCCCAGCTGTCGCCGCTGCCGGTAACGGTCTGGCTGTCCACCTGCACGCCGTCGGCCAGCAGGTTCACGGTGATGCTGGCGGGGCGGAGGCCATCGGCGTTCCCCTGATCCACCCAGGTCTTGGTGCCGCTGATGCTGATGTTCTCGTTCTGCGGCGGGGGCGGAGGCGGCGGGGGCGGCGTAACGGTATGGGTATTGGTGATATTAAATCCGGAAATGGTTGTGGTATAGCCGCTCACGGCGTTCTCCGATACGGTGTAGGAGATCTCCCGGCCCCCCTGGTAGCGCGGCGCGTTGGCAAAGGTATAGCTCCAGGTATTGCCGGCGCCGGTCACCTCCTGGGTCTGGATGATCGCGCCGTTGGCCAGCAGGTTGACGGTGATGGCGACCGGGCGGATGCCGTCGGCGTTGTTCTGATCCACCCATGTCTTGGTGCCGCTGATGCTGATGCGCACCACGGTATGGGTGTTGGTGATATTGAAGCCATTGATGGCGGCGGTATAATCGGCCACCGCATTCTCCGTCACGGTGTAGGCGATCTCCTTTCCGCCCTCATACTTGTTCAGATTGGCAAAGGTATAGCTCCAGGTGTTTCCGGTGCCGGTCACCGTATGGCTGTCGATCTGCCGGCCGTTGGCCAGCAGGTTGATGGTCACGCTGGCGGGCCGCCTGCCGTCGCGGTTGTTATCATCCACCCAGGTTTTGGTCACGGGAATATTGATCCGCTCGGGCACATGGGTGTTGGTGATGGTGTAGCCCGCGGCGGCGTCGCCGGCAATGGAAGCGGTATAGCCGGTCACCGCGGCCTCCTCCACGGTATAAACGATCTCCCGGCCGTCCTTCTTGATGGGCTGATCGGCAAAGGTGTGCGCCCAGCCGTTGTCGGCGTTCAGCGTGGCCTGCTCCGTCCGCTGCCCGTCGGCCAGCAGGTAAACGGTCACGCTGGCGGGGCGCAGGCCGTCGCGGTTGTTCTCATCGCTCCATACCTTCTTGACCGGGATGCTGGTATTCTCCACCAGCATGGTAAAGGTGTTGGTCACCGTCACATCGTCGGACCAGTCCGTATCGCTCACGATGCCGGTGTTATCGCTGCCGTCGCTGCTGTGGTGATCGCTGGTCTCGATGGATTTGAGCTCCGCGGCGCCAAACACGGTATGCAGCGCCAGCCGCTCGCCCTGGGCGTCGGTCTCAATGACGCTGTAATTGCCCACGGGCACGTTGACGAAGAACGCCGGGCCCTGGGAGATGCCGTTGACCACCGCCACGGACTGCATGCCGGGGGTTTCCAGATAGGTATCCTCGCCGTCCAGCTTCAGGCGGAAGTACGCGGTCATGCTGATGGCGGCGGCATCGACGGTGCCGTCGGTGGCCACCTTTTTATCCACGCGGATGGTCTTGACCGGGTACAGGAAATAGTTATCGCTCAGGCTGCCGGAGCTGAGCGGCATCAGGATGGTATTGCCGTTTTTGTTGGCGGGCTGCTCGCCGCCGCCCAGGCCGCTGTCGCCCTCGGCGCTGGACGCGCTGAAGTACGCGCCATTGCCGCCGGCGATGGTGGAATCGGTGGAATACACGGTATAATCGCCGGAGCCGCCCGCCGTCACCGCAAAGGAGCGATAGCCCGAGGGCAGGGAAGCGCTTGCAGTGCCGCTGCCGGTCTGGTTTTCCACCGTCACATGCTTCAGGCCGCGGGCGTTCTGGCTGCCGCTGTTGGCGTCCCAGGGGAACATGAAGGTGCCCTGGAAAACAGCATCACTCACGCTGGTATTGCTTCCGCCGCGGGTGTCCAGCGCAAACTTGATACCATCGGAATATGCCTCGATGGCCGCATCGCTGCCGATCCCGATATGGGATGCGCGAACATTGCCGGCGCCGGAACCAATACCCGCAGCGCCCCAGCCGCCCTCGGCGTACACGGTGCCGCCAGTAACATTGATATCGCAGACCGTTGTATTCGCCTCATAATCGGTCTTTTCCGTATGCCCGTTTTTTCCGACGCCAGAGCCAATGCCGGCGCCGCCAATATAGGGGTTTCCCTCACCGCCGCTGTATCCGTAGGCATGCACATTGCCGCCGGAGATATTGACGCGGCAAACGTTGGAGCTGTAGGCTCCGCCGATGCCCGCCGCATAGTTTCCGGCGTAGGCATAAATCGTACCGCCGGAAATACTGACCAGGACATCGCTGTCGGGTACTGCGGGATTTCCGCGCAGATTGGTGGAGCCTTCTATTTTATTATAGGAAGTATTGCCCATACCGGACTGGGCCGTGCCGTTGCCGATGCCGGGAGCGCCTCTTCCGCCGGTGGCTTCGATATATGGATTGCCGCTGATAATGACCCGCGCAGCGCCTTGATAGCCGCCGCCGATACCAGCGCCGCCGGCATAAATGGCACTGTTCATACCGCCCTTGGCAATGATGGTCGGATTACCGGAAATATTGATGATTGCGTCGCAATACTGCGCACCGCCAATACCTGCGCCGCGGGAACTGTCCGCAGCGTAAGCCTGGATATTGCCGCCCGTGATAGTCACATTTGCATAGTAATAGCCGGGGCTCTGATGCTGACCGGTGGCTGCGTTCAGCTGGTTTTTGGAGTTGCCCAGGCCGCAGCCAATGCCCGTGGTACCCCGGGCAACGATCGTACCGCCATTGATGATGATATCTCCGGAGTCAGAATGGTTACCGCCGCCAATACCAGCGCCGCTTCCATTGCCTGTGGCATTGATGGTGCCCCCGTTGATGGTGATTGTGCCCCAATTGCCATCCACAAATTTGGAAGAGCCGCTGGAAGCGCCATTGGCGGGGTTATCTGATGTGCCGATACCGGCGGCATTGGAGCCGCCTATGGCATTGATGGTGCCCCCGTTAATGGTAATATTGCCGCAAACGCCTTTTTCTGAAGTGGTCTTACTTCCGCCGATGCCGGCAGAATTGCTGCCGCCGGTGGCTGTCAGCGTGCCGCTTCCGTCAATGACAGCGGTGCCGAGCTCGCCAGCGCCTTGCCACTGAACCGCCAGGCCAGCATACTGGCCTTTGCCTGTCAAGGTGTTATTGCCTGTCAGCGTAATGTTCGCAGTTGCGCCAGCATTTATTTTGATGGCCGCATTGTTCTTTGCAGGCAGAATGTTGACATTGTTTAACGTCAGGGATGCAGCACCGTCCACCACCACGCAATCGCCGGAGGTCCCCTCGGTGCTCAGCGTGATGCTGCCGCCGGTGATGGTCATAACGCCGCTTGCCGCGTCATAGGTGAAGGTTCCGCCGCTGGCAGCGGTATACACGCCGTCGGCCAGGGTATATTCGCCCACCTTCAGCGCGCTGTCCGCAAAGGGGTCGGCCTCCTGGATGGTGAGCGCCCCCTGGGGGCTGACGCCGCCGGAGCTTTCGGTTATGCTTTCATCCGCCAGGCCCGGCAAGAGCCCCAGCGCCAGCAGCGCCGCCAGAAGAATCAAACATGCTTTTTTCATTGCACTCATCCTTTTATCGGTCAATTTCGTCTTTCCCGGATCGGATAAGGCCGCGCCCATCATTCAGGGCGCGGCGGATGGGCGTTAATCCTCCGGCTCCCCCGGATCGGAAGGCGCGGCAGCGGGCAGCTCGGGATCGGGAAGCTCGGGATCCGGCTGCTCCGCATCGGGCTGCTCAGGATCCGGCTGCTCCGCATCGGGCTGCTCTGCATTGGACTGCTCCGCATCGGGCTGCTCCGCATCGGGCATCGCAGGGGCCTCGGGCACCTTGACCACGATCTGCACGCGCCAGAAATGGGTGTAATTCTCCTCGGTCATCACCACATCATAGGTGACGCCGGTGGCGTCCGGGATATCCTCCCACTGGGCGTTATCGGCGCTGGTCTGCCACTGCAGGGTATACTCCAGCTCCTCATAGCCATCCACAGCCGCCCGGAAGTGCGCCACGGAGCCCAGGGTGGGCTTCTCCTCATCCCAGGTGAGCTCCACGTTCAGCGAGCGATCCTCCGGCAGGGTAAAGGGCTCCGCCTCGGCGGGCTCTTCTTCAGTGGGTTCTTCAGCAGGTTCTTCCTCGGTGGGTTCTTCGTCGGCGGGTTCTTCGCCAGCAGGTTCTTCGTCGGCGGGTTCCTCGTCAGTGGGTTCTTCCTCGGTGGGTTCCTCGTCAGTGGGTTCTTCCTCTGCGGGTTCCTCGTCAGTGGGTTCTTCCTCGGTGGGTTCTTCTTCGGCAGGTTCCTCGCCGGTAGGTTCTTCGTCGGCGGGTTCCTCGTCAGTGGGTTCTTCCTCGGTGGGTTCTTCCTCGGCGGGTTCTTCAGTCACGGGCTCCTCGGCAGCGGGTTCTTCAACCACAGGTTCTTCTTCCGTGGGTTCCTCGTCGGGTTCCTCGTTGACGGGCTCTTCTTCAGCGGGCTCTTCTTCAGCGGGTTCCTCCGCCGCGAGCTCGGCAGGGGCGAGGGCTTCCTTGATGGTCAGGCTGCCGGGCTGGGCGATGACGCGGGTGTAATACACCGGCACGCCGCTCAAATCAAAGCTGCCCTGATAGGTTCCGGGCTCCACGCCCTGGGCCGGCGTATAGCGCGCGCCGTGATCCGCGTCGGGCAGGCCGCCTTCCATTTTAACGGCGCTGCTGCCATACTGGGTTTCCCCGTTGGCGGTGGCCTGCGCGTCGGGCACGGTCAGAGTCAGGGGCAGGGTATAATACACGGTCAGGCTGGACCCCTGGCCCACCGTCAGCGTGCCGCCATCCTGGCGGGAAGCCAGGGCGAAGGGCAGGGCGGCATACTGGGCGTAGGGATGGGCGGGCAGGCCCACCTGGGCCGCGGTGATCGCGGTCCCGGGCAGGGCGGTAAAGGTCTCCGGCGCGGCGATCTGCACGTTATACCGCGGCGGCTGCTCCTCCAGGGTGGGATCGTACTCCCGCTCCAGCATGTAATAATAAACGGTATAGGGAATGGGCTGCGGT
>CADAHU010000091.1 GCA_902787835.1 uncultured Eubacteriales bacterium | reverse complement strand
GAGTTCCCTGGCAAAAAGAACAAAGGGAAAATCCCTGAAAAATGAGCTTGTTCATTTTTCAGGGATTTTCCCTTTGTTCAGCGGTGCGCTTTGCGCGCCGCGCGCACGGCGGAGCCGTGCTGCCAGGGAACGGCAGCAGGCGATAAAGTCTGTTGGCGGAAATACCCGCATCAGCAGTGGCGACAAACGCAGGTTTTCTGCTTCTCTTTTGACGCAAAAGAGAAGCGTATCCCCTTTCGATATTCTGCGATTCAAGTTATTCTTCAGCTGCGTTCTCCGCCTTCATCCCCTGCGGGCAAGGCGGCAGGCAAAGGGTGATGCGCGTGCCCACGCCTTCGCGGGTGATCACATCGAAGGAGGCGCTGTGGGCGTCGGCGATCCATTTGGCGATGGCCAGACCAAGACCGGTGCCGCCCTCGCGCTTGCGGGCCTTATCGGAGCGATAAAAGCGCTCAAAGATGTGGGGCACGTCCTCCGGCCGCATGCCGATGCCATTATCCTGCACGCTCAGGCAGCTTTCGCCGCGCTCGTTGATAAAGGCGCGCAGGGTAACGCGCTCGCCATCGGCGGAATAGCGCATGGCGTTCTCGGTCAGGATCCGGGCGCATTGCTTGAGCATGCCCGCGTCGCCCAGGGCATAGATCGGCTGGCTGTCGGGCAGGTGGAACTCGCGCTCCGGCTGCACCATGTGCATCTCCTCGCAGATTTCCCGGGCGATGGCGGTCAGATCGGTGCGCTGCATGCTCAGCTGCTGCCGCCCGCTGTCGCCGCGGGAGAGGAACAGCAGCTGCTCCACCAGCCGTTGCATGCCGTCCGCTTCCTTCAATATGGCGGAAATCGCCTCGTCGCGCACCTTTTCATCATTCTTTCCCCAGCGGTCCAGCATATCAGCATAGCCGCGGATCACGCTGATGGGGGTGCGCAGCTCGTGGGAGGCGTCCGATACGAAGCGCGCCTGCTGGCGGTAGGCCTCGTTGGTGCGGCGCATCAGGCCGTTGATGGCCTGCTCCAGCCCCTTCAGATCCCGGTCGCCGGTCTCGATGCGCACGTCGCCGGTGCCCACGTCGATCTGGCTGATGGTCTGCTCCAAGTCGTGATATTTGCGGGTGTCAAAGGTTTTATCCAGCGTCTGCGCAGTTTCGGTCATGCGGCGCAGCGGCGTCAGCAGCCGTTCCGCCTTGCGGCGTCCCGCGCCGTAATCGGAGAGGATCAGCAGCGCCTCGGCGCACAGCAGCGCCGCGCACAGGCGGATGGCCTGACGGAAAAACCGTCCGCCCTCCGCCGTATGCGTCTCCGTTTGCTGGGGGGATTTGAAGCTGTATTGCACGCTGCCGGGCCATTGGGTCCATTTTTCGCCGGCGGTGATGACCACGCTGCGCTGCAGGTTGGGCTGCCAGGCGGTATCCAGCGCCTCCCGCTCCTGGGAATAGCACCAGCTGACCGTCACCAGCGCCATCACCAGTATATCCACCCAAAACAGCAAAATCACCAGCCGCAGGGTAAAGCTGCGGTTGATGCGGGCGGCGATGGAGGTCATACGCCGGGTTTCAGACATGGTTTTCCTCCGTTTTCATCACATAGCCCACGCCGCGGATGGTGTGCAGCGTTTTAACATCGTGGGCCTCGTCGATCTTTTGGCGCAGATAGCGGATGTACACGTCTACCACGTTGGTCTCGCCCATATAATCATAACCCCAAACCGTGGAGAGCAGCGTCTCCCGGGAGAGCACGATGCCGGCGTTTTCCATCATGTATTGCAGCAGCTGGAATTCCCGGCTGGTCAGCGTCACCTCGTTTCCGTTCACCGATACGGTATGGCGCAGCTTATCCAGCCGCACCGGGCCCACGGCAAGCGTATCCTCCGCGGGGGCGGTCTGCTTGCGCAGGGCAGCGCGCAGCCGGGCCAGCAGCTCCTCGATGGCAAAGGGCTTGGTGACGTAATCGTCCGCGCCGGTATCCAGCCCGGTCACCTTGTCCATTACCGCGTCCCGGGCGGTGAGCAGGATCACCGGGGTGTTTTTCTCCTTCCGCAGCCGGCGCAGCACCTCCAGGCCGTTCAGGGAGGGCAGCATGATATCCAGCAGGATCAGATCAAAATTGTTTTCCAAAGCGCAGTTCAGCCCCTCGCGGCCGTCAAACCGCTTGGTGACCGCATAGCCCTCGTGGGTCAATTCCAGCTCCACAAAGCGCGCCAGGGATTCCTCGTCCTCGATCAGCAGAATGGATTGCGGCATGGTATTCTCTCCGTATCATCTAATAGAATAATGGGATGCCGGCGTACCGGCATCCCGGCGTGATTACTCCTGCTTGGGATCCTCGTTTTCCTCTTCATGGACGATCTTTACATCATCCGGGTGCACCACGTTTTCCACAAAGCTGCCCGCCTTGTCCATGGTATTGTTGACGTTTTCATCGATGGGCAGGCCCTGCACGGCGTAGCGATAGCCGAAGGCCATGGCCACCACGGCGGCGATCAGCATCCACCAGAACATGAAGATCAGGGCGATCACCACGGCGGTCAGGGGCAGGGTGACGCGGGTTTCGCCGTTCTTTTTGATCAGCACCGATACGGCGTTGCCCTTTTTGATCAGGTTGCCCAGCCCGTGCAGCAGGGTGGCAATGACGCCCCGCTCCCTGGGCTTGCGGTAAGTATCGGCCTCGGGCTCGGGCTGATCGCCGCGGGTGGAATAGGCGGCTTCCTCCATCTCGTGCAGGCGGCCTTCGCTCTCCAACATCAGCAGCGCGTCCAGCAGATCCCAGTCGCAGGCCTCCAGGGCCGCGTTGGCCTCCTCATAGCTTACATTGGCCTTTTCCCGCAGCTTTTCTACCATTTCAAGATGATCCATCGTGTGATCCTCCTTGCATCTCTTTTCCCTTGGTACGATGGCAGTATAGCGCAGGAAAATTAAACCGCTCTTTTGCGAAAATGAGAAAAGGATTAGAACTGGATTTATTTATTCTTCGGCGTGGGCGTGGGGCGGGCCACCACGTTGGGGTCGTTGAACAGTACCTCCAGCGTCAGGGGCCCGGCATAGCCGTCGGCCTTGAGCCCGTTGGCCTCCTGGAAGGCGATAACGGCCTTCTCGGTCTTGGGGCCAAAGTACCCGTCGGCCTTGCCGGTCAGGTAGCCCAGCTGGATCAGCCGCTCCTGCATCTGCTGCACCTCGTCTCCATGGCTGTTCACATGCAGCAGCACGGGGGTGGGGGTGGGCACCGGCGTGGGCGTGGGCGTGGGCTCCGGGGTGGGCGTGGGGATGGGTGTCGCCGTGGGCACCGGCGTGGGTGTGCGCAGCAGATCATAGGGGATGGGCGTTGCGCCTGCCGTCACGGTGGCGCTGCCGGTGAGCAGCATCATATAGACCAACATGGTTTTCAGCAGATCCATGGGGACACCTCCTTCCGGGGAACAAAGGGATCAGATATCGATAAACTTGCGGAACTCGGGCAGGATGCCGATGCCGTCGGGATAATGGGCGGCAAACTGCGGCACCGCGTGGCTGGGAAAGCTGTTGCCCTCGATGAAGCGCGGGCCGTCGGCGGTGATGGCCACATCCCAGGCCACAAAGCGCACCTGGGGCACCTTGCGCATGGCCTCCAGGCACATCTGCTTGGCTTCCTCAAAATAGGGAATGGTAAAGCCGATGATGGGCGTGCCGGTCATGGGGTGATGGTCAAACACGTTGCCGGCCTTATCGGCGGCCACAGTGAGCAGCTTGCCGCTGTCCAGATCCACCCGCGCGGCCATGCCGCCCTGATCCACGTTATCCATTACCTTGCCGTTGCCGATGCGCAGGAAGGCGTATACGATGCCTTGCCGCTTATCGCCCAGCAGGGTGGCGATGCGCACGGTGTTGACAGAGGTGGGGCACAGCCGGGACATATCGGGATGCTGGATCAGCAATTCCTCCAGCAGGCCGTCGCCCATATCCTGCACCTTTTTAAGGAAGGCGGGCACGTCGGCCCAGTCCTGTTTTTCAAACTTGACGATGCCCACGCCGCTGCTGCCCTCCAGGGGCTTGTACAGCACGCTGGGCAGATCGGAAAGGAAAGCGGACAGCTGCTCCGCCGTCAGTTTTTTGTCCGCCTTGATCCATTTGCGGCCCACCTGATCGGCAAACAGGGTGTTGAACTCCGTTTTATCGTCAAAATTGTGCCAGTATGCCTTGTCGTTCATCCGGCGGACGATGCTGTTGCTGATGCCGCGGGTGATCACGGTGCGCCGCTGGGCGTCGTTCAGGTTATACATGGCGGCGATTTTGTAATCCATGTAGCCCGCGTTGTACTTCAGCGCGCAGTTCACCATATCCCGCAGCAGCCAGACGCGGCTTTTGCCGGTTTTATCGTGCAGCATGTTGGCCGTCTCTATCATGCGCTTCCAGTCCATCTTCAGCGCGCGCTTGGCGGCATAGGTCAGCTTGCTCATGGTTTGCCCCTTTGCTTTATACATTGAAGCGGAACAGCGTGATATCGCCGTCCTGCATCACATAATCCTTGCCCTCGCTGCGCACCAGGCCCTTTTCCTTGCAGGCGTTCATGCTGCCCAGCTCCTGGAGGGTCTCGAAGGGAACGATCTCCGCCCGGATAAAGCCGCGCTCAAAATCGGTATGGATCTTGCCGGCAGCCTGGGGCGCCTTGGTGCCGCGCTTGATGGTCCAGGCCCGGCATTCGTCCGCGCCCGCGGTCAGGAAGCTGATCAGCCCCAGCAGATGATAGCAGGCGGTGATCAGCGCGTCCAGGCCGCTCTGCTTGATGCCCAATTCGTCCAGAAACATCTGCCGTTCCTCCGCCTCCATACCGGCGATCTCCTCCTCGATGGCGGCGGAGATGGTGATGCACTCGGCGTGCTCGGCATCGGCGATCCGCTTTACCGCCTGCACCATGGGATTGCTGTCCGCGTCGGCGATGGCGTCCTCGGCGATGTTGGCGGCATAGATCACCGGCTTCATGGTCAGCAGGAACCAGCCGCCCACGATCTCCCGTTCCTCCTCGCTCAGATCGCAGGTGCGGGCGGGCTTTCCGGCCTCCAGGTGCCGGTATACCTTGTCGGCGGTTTCGGCTTCGGCGGCGTATTTTTTATCGCCGGTCTTGACCAGCTTGGCGGCCTTGTCCCGGCGCTTCTCCACCGTTTCCATATCGGCGAAGATCAATTCCAGATTGATGGTCTCGATATCCCGGGCGGGGTTCACCGAGCCGTCCACGTGGATGATGTTGTCATCCTCAAAGCAGCGCACCACGTGCACGATGGCGTCGCACTCGCGGATATGGCTCAGAAATTTGTTGCCCAGGCCCTCGCCGTGGCTGGCACCCTTCACCAGGCCGGCGATATCCACAAACTCCACGCTGGCGGGGGTGACCTTCTTGGGGCTGTACATGGCAGCCAGCACGTCCAGCCGGCTGTCGGGCACGGCCACCACGCCGCTGTTGGGCTCAATGGTGCAGAACGGGTAATTGGCCGCCTGGGCCCCCGCATTGGTGATCGCGTTGAAAAGCGTGCTTTTGCCCACGTTGGGCAGTCCTACCACACCTAATTTCATCCTTCAAACGTCCCTTCACGTTAGTATCCATCGGAATCCCATCTATTATACCCGTTTCATCCATAAAATGCAATCCGGTGGAAATCATTGCTTCAAATAACTGTTTTCAATGGCTTGAACATTTTTTGCGGATTTGGTATACTGATGGGGATGAAAACACCGCCCGCGCGCGTTGTATAGGCAGAGACATCCTTGACGGAGGGTTTTGCGATGAGAAAGGCTTTTGCTTTGTTGATATTGGCCCTGTGCCTGGCGCTGGGGGTATGCACGGCGCAGGCGGAGTTTTATGCCAAGGTGTATAACGCCGATTCGCTGAACGTGCGCTCCGGCCCGGGCAGCGAGTATGCCTGGATTGCCAGCCTGCCCCGGGATGCCCAGGTGCGGGTGATCGGCGAGAGCGGCAACTGGTATCAGGTGACCACCCTGGATGGCGGCATCACCGGATACATGAGCAAAAATTATCTGCTGCCCGTGAATGCGTCCTGGAATACGCCTGCGCCCGCGATCCCCATCGGCGGCGGCTATACGGATTATTCCGCTCCGACGTATTCCACATCCTTCGGCGTGGTAAAGGATACCGAATCGCTGAACGTGCGCTCCGGCCCGGGCACGGAGTATAACTGGCTGTCCAGCCTCTCCCGGGGCGATTGGGTGGAGATCACCGGCGACAGCGGCAACTGGTATCGGGTCACGGTATGCAATACCGGCCTGAACGGTTACGTGAGCAAGAACTATATCAATGTATGGAGCGGCGGCTCAGCCGGCGGCAGCATGGCTGTGGTGCAGAACCCCGCGGGCACGCGGTTCCTCAACCTCCGCGCCTATCCTTCCTATGACGCCCAGATCCTGGATATCTTTTATAACGGAGAAACCTGCCAGGTGCTGAACCGCCAGTCCGACGGCTGGGTGTACGTGATGGCCTATAAGAACGGCGCGGCGCTGTATGGCTACTTCCGCGGCGAATACCTGGCCGGCGGCGGCAACGCCGGAACCTCCGCCGTGGTCAATACCCTGCAGAACGGCGGCAACGGCGGCAAGCTGAACCTGCGCGCCAAGCCCTCCGCCAAGAGCAGCGTGGTGACCCAGATCCCCAACGGGACCACCCTGCAGGTTTACCAGAAGGGCAACATGTGGTGGCAGGTGGGCTACAGCGGCCAGTTTGGCTTTGTGGATTCCGGGTTTATCCAGGGCGGCGGCAACTATACGCCCCCGGCCACTTCCACGGCCTATGTCCGGACCGGCAACAGCGGCAAATTGAACCTGCGCGAGCAGCCCAACCAGTACGCCCGCGTGCTGGGCCGGTATGAGAACGGCACGGCGGTATCCATCCTGGAACGCGGCACCGGCTGGTGCTATGTGCAGGTGGACGGCCAGCAGGGCTATATGATGACCCAGTATCTGTCGGTGAGCGCCGCCGCCAACACAAAGACGGTGGTAAACAACAACGGCGGCACCTATGTTAACCTGCGCACGTCGCCCACCAAGACCAGCAACAACGTCAACGTCCGCGTCCCTGTGGGCTCCATCGTTACCCTGCTCTCCTGGGGGCAGGAATGGTCCCAGGTCTCCTACGGCGGCAGGACCGGATATATGATGAGCTGGTTCCTGAAGTAAATCATAATCCCCTTGAAAACATTGGCTTTTCAGGGGGATTGATTTATATTAATCCCATGACCGACGAATATATGCCTGTGACAGATGCATGCATTTTTCAGCTGTATTCTTCTGCTGTTGGTTTTCAGCGAATTAATACTTTGGAGGATGGAAAGACGATGGTGGATAACGGCAAGAAAAAGACCCTCGGCCAGCTGATGGTTGAAACGCAAAAGAGGATGATGGAGCAAAACCGCGGTTCAGTCAAAGCAAGCTCAGAGGAAAAAAACGCGACAGAAAGCTGGATTTTTGATACAACGTCCATGGACCCCGGATCCAGGGATTACTATATCCGAATGATGGCAAAGCTGTTGTCGGATACACAGCTGCAGAACATCGTGAATGGGATGCTGGAAAGGGGCGCAGGCACCTTCTGGAAAGGAGGCGTCGCCATCAGGCGGCGCCAGCCCGGCGCCTCGCTGGAGTATGTCATCAGCATCCTAAAGGACGCAGACCCAGACATGGGCGGCACATATATTATGAATGCGCAGGGATTTGAGAAAGCGCTTCAGGGAGCAGTGAGCATCTGGCAGGACCGATCTGCCAAATGGCGGGAAAAAGGCATCGCCTGCTGTGAAAGGATGATCGAAGCGCTTGCGCAAAAAGCGCATCAGACTGTAAGCGGGATGCTGTATGTGCGCATCGCACGGATTGATGGAAGCTGCGTTACGGATTCATCGGCAATCACGCAATGGATTATTGATCATGCGGTAAACATCGGATCTCCTGATATCTATAGCGCCTATGCCATGGACGCCATGCAAAGCGCTTATGCCATGAACACCGTTATGAAGGACATCCTTGACGCCGACCCGCAGACGATTGCAGCGGGCTTTCATTCCCGGATAAAGCTGAACGGCAAAACGTTCGATATTCTCCTCAATACCGATGAGATGGAGAATGCCTATTCTGTGGAGCAATTTGTGCAGATCCTGCGGGAAGCACAGGCTGGCTTTACGGCCCGGGAAACTGCCATAGTACAAAGAAATCAATCTTTATTGGAGGTCGCGCGTCCGTTGTTCAGCAATCAGCCGCCTCATGTACGGTGAGACGTCGGAGAATGTTATTCATTCAAGCAGCTTTGAATATGACGCCCCGGAAAAGCCGCCAGGCGTTCCATAAAAATAAATATCTGCATCAAATTAAAAGAGACAGCGAACCTTTTGAAACAGCCCCTTTGCTCTATCCATCAATATGATCATACGGCCTGATAATCAAACATCCCCATCACCGCGTCGGAAATATCCATGATATCAAAGTAGGGCGCGGCAGTGATCTTGGAAAAATGCCGGGCGGCGAGATCCACATAGCGGACTTGCTCACAGAGGATATAGCCCTCGATGGGACAATTCTTCAATCGGATATGCAGCGGACCCTCGGCGGCATCCTTTACGATGGGGCAGACGATGGCCTTGCCGGAGGTATTGAAAAAGTTATTGCTGACGACGATCACGGGATGGGTCAGCCCGCTGACCCGCAGCAAATCGCCCTGCTCGATCTTCATTGGTTACCACACCTCGCTGCCTGCCGGTTC
>CADAHU010000090.1 GCA_902787835.1 uncultured Eubacteriales bacterium | reverse complement strand
CGGTTTTGCTGGATTTTTTCTGTGTTCAGCGGTGCGCTTTGCGCACCGCGCGGCCAGCGAAGCTGGCCTTGTCCGGGAACGGTGGCAGGCGTTAAAGCCTGTTGGCGTACATCCTGCAGCATTTACTGCGACAAACGCAGCCTCTTTCGGTTCCTTTCTGGGCGGCAGAAAGGAACGCCCCCGTTCGTACTCCCTCCCCGCCAAATCCCCATTTGCCTATCCATGAAAAGCAAAGCCACCTCACACAAAGAATCGTCCCTCCCCGTTGCCGGAGAGGGACGCTTTGTGTTGTTGGGTTTAATTGTTGTTCAGCGCGCTGAGCATCTGCTCCAGGGCCTCGGGGGGCACCTGGCCCATGCCGAAGCTGATCAGGGAGCGCAGGGGCATGTACTTCATCATGGCCATGCCCATTTCATCGTTGATGGCGCCCTTTTCGGCCTCGCTCTTCTCTTCATCCTTGGGCATGAAGGCCGCCATGAGCTTATTCACATAGGGGCCGAACACCGCCATGGCCTTGGGATCGGCCATGATATCCAGGAAGATGCTGTTCATATCGTAATGCCGCGGCAGCTCGGTGGTGGAGGTCACGGCGATTTCTGCGCGCAGGGGCAGGCAGCGGGAGCAGTCGCCCACGGCGATCTCATACTTGCCGCCGGGCACGTACCAATCGTGGATCTGCTCGTTCCAGATGGCAAAGCTGCGCTTATCCAGGGTGAAAGAAACATCCTTGCACTCGCCGGGCTCCAGGGCGATCTTCTCAAAGCCCTTGAGCTCGCGCACGGGACGGATCCAATCGCCCTCCAGGCCGCCCACGTACAGCTGCGCCACGGTTTTGCCCGCGCGCTTGCCGGTGTTCTTCACAGTGGCGGTCACGGTCAGGGTATCGGTATCCTGGATGGCATCCTTGCTCACCCGCAGGTTGCTGTATTCAAAGGTGGTGTAGCTCAGGCCGAAGCCGAAGGGGAACAGCACCTCCATATCCTTCTTATCGTAGTAGCGGTAGCCCACGAACACGCCCTCGCGGTATTCGGTGCGGTTGCCCTCGCCGCCGTAGTACAGATAGGAAGGATTATCCTGCAGCTTGATGGGGAAGGTTTCCGGCAGATGGCCGGAGGGGTTCACATCGCCGTAGAGCACCTGCACGGTGGCCTTGCCCACGGCCTGGCCGCCCAGATAGGCTTCCAGCACGCCCTTGACCTGATTAATCCAGGGCATCTCCACGGGGGAGCCGTTATGCAGCACCACCACGGTATTGGGGTTGGCCGCGGCCACGGCTTCGATCAGCTTGTTCTGGCAGGCGGGCATGCGCATATGGGTGCGGTCATAGCCCTCGGATTCGTAGTTATCCGGCAGACCGGCGAACACCACGGCCACCTTGGCGGCCTTGGCGGCCTGGACAGCCTCGGCGATCATGGCATCGGTGGCCTCATCCTTGGCCACGTCGTAGCCCTGGGCGTACTGCACGTTCAGGCCCTGGGCGGCCTCCACCGCGCTGGTGGTCTTGAAGCTGTTGATATGGCTGCTGCCGCCGCCCTGGAAGCGGGGCTTCATGGCGAACTCGCCGATGAAGGCCACGGCGTCTTCCTTATTAAGCGGCAGGATGGCGTCCTCATTCTTGAGCAGCACCATGCACTCGGCGGCGATGGCGGCGCTCAGCTCGTGCTGGGCTTCCATATTCCAGGGGGTATCGGGCTTGGCGTTCTCGGTGTAGCGGAACACGATATTCAGGATGCGCTCCACGCACAGATCCACCAGCTTTTCATCCAGCTTGCCGGCCTTGACGGCTTCCACGATCTTTTTATCGTTGGTGCCGTAGGAGGAAGGCATCTCCAGATCCATACCGGCCTCGATGCCCTCGGGCCGACGGGCGGTGGCGCCCCAGTCGGACATCACATAGCCCTCGAAGCCCCACTCGTTGCGCAGCACGTCGGTGAGCAGCCAGCGGTTCTCGCTGGCGAAGGTGCCGTTGATGCGGTTGTAGGAGCACATCACGGTCCAGGGCTGGGATTCCTTGACGGCGATCTCGAAGCCAGGGAAGTAGATCTCGCGGATGGTGCGCTCATCGGCATCGGAGGTGGAGCTCATGCGGCGATGCTCCTGGCTGTTCAGGGCAAAGTGCTTGATGCTGGTGCCCACGTTTTTGCTCTGCACGCCGTTGATGTAGGCGGCGGCCATCTTGCCGGTCAGGTAGGGATCCTCGGAGAAATACTCAAAGTTGCGGCCGCACAGGGGCGAACGCTTGATGTTGACGGCAGGGCCCAGCACCACGCTGAGCTTTTCATGCTGGCAGCTGTCGCCGATGGCCTGGCCCATCCGGCCGATCATTTCCTTATCGAAGGAGGCGGCGGTGGCGGAGGCGGCGGGGAAGCACACAGCCTTGATGCTGTCGTTTACGCCCAGGTGATCGGCCTTTTCATCCTGTTTGCGCAGGCCGTGGGGGCCGTCGCTGACCATGGTGCGGGGAATGCCCAGGCGCTCCACGGCCTTGGTATGCCAGAAGTCATCGCCGGAGCAGAGGCCGGCTTTTTCTTCCAGGGTCATCTGGGCGATCAACGCCTTGATGTCTTTCTTATCCATGTATTGCTCTCCTCAGTTGATTAATGGAATTCCACGGTGGACAGATCCCAGGGCTCGTGGATCTTGGGCACGTCCGAGATCAGGCGCTTGGTATAGGCCGCCTTGGGGTGCAGCATCACCTCGTCGGGCTTGCCGGATTCCACAAACTTGCCGTGCTCCATGATGTACACGGAGTCGGAGATGTAGTAGGCCAGGCCGATATCATGGGTGATGAAGATAACGGTCATGCCGGTCTCGTTGCGCAGGTTCAGCAGCATATCCAGGATGGTGGCGCGGGAGCAGGCGTCGATCATGGAGGTGGGCTCGTCCGCCAGCAGGATATCGGGCTTGAGCAGGAAGATGCGGGCGATCATCAGGCGCTGCATCTGGCCGCCGGACAGCTCGAAGGGGTACTTGTTGGTGAGCTCGGCAAACTTCAGATTGACGAAGCTGCAGGCCTCGGCCATCATCTCGTACTTCTTTTCCTTGGGCAGGTTTTTGCCGCCGCGCATGTTGATGCAGTCCAGCAGCACGCTGTCGATCTTGTGGAACACGTTATAGCTGGAGAAGGGATCCTGGAAGATGGCCTGAATGCCCTGCCAGTATTCCTTTTTCTTGGCGCCGCTGGAGATATCGCGGGGCTTGTCCTTAAAGAAGATCTCGCCCTCGGTGGGCTCCAGCAGGCCCAGCAGCATCTTGCTCAGGGTGGTTTTGCCCGAGCCGGATTCGCCCACGATGGAGATCAATTCGCCCTTATGGAAGTCAAAATCCACATGGTCCACGGCCACGGTGGTGGTCTTGCCGGTATGGAATACGCGGGTGACGCCGCGGCCGCTCAGGCACATGGGCTCCTTGGAAAAATCCTTGTTCCGGTCAGAACCGAAGGTTACGCTTTCGCGCTTGTCCTCAAGCTGGACGTTTTTTTCCTCATTCGTCTTCACGCTGGTATACCTCCCTCAGTTCTTTCTCGGAGAACGCGCAGCGGTAGTAGCGGCCGCCGCCGATATCCAGCAGGGGCTGGGCGTTGAACTTGCAGGCCTGGGTCGCGTAGCGGCAGCGGTCGGCAAAGCGGCAGCCCACGGGCGGATGCTTCAGGTTGGGCGGCGTGCCGGGAGCTTCACATCGCGGGTGCCTTCCTCGGGCACCAGGATGGAGCGCATCAGGCCGCGGGAGTAGGGATGGATGGGATCGAACACCATCTCTTTGGCGGAGCCGCGCTCCACGATCTGGCCGGCGTACATGACCATGATATCGTCGGTCACGTTGTACAGCAGGGGCAGCTCGTGGGTGATGAAGATCATGCTCTTGACCATGCCCTCGGCCATCATGTCCTTCATCATCTTGATGACCATCTTCTGGCTGGTCACGTCCAAGGCGCTGGAGGGCTCGTCGGCGATCAGCACCTTGGGATTCAGGATGGTGGATACGGCAATGACCACGCGCTGGCGCATGCCGCCGGAGAGCTCCACGCTGTGCTTGTCCAGGGCGTCCACCGGCAGGCCCAATTTGGCGAAGCGCTGCTCCGCCATCTCGCGGATCTGCTTTTTATCCATGGGCAGCTCGTGGGCGAAGATCACGTCCTCGATGAACTTGCCCACCTTGCGGGTGGGGTTCAGGGCGTTCATGGCGGCCTGCGGGATATAGGCCACGTCGGTGCCCAGCACGGTTTTGCGCACCACGTCGGGATCCAGGCCGGTAATATCCTTGCCATCCACCTTGATGGTGCCGCTGGTATAGTGCAGGGGGGCGAAGTAGTAGCCCATCAGGCTCAGGGCCAGGGTGGATTTGCCGCAGCCGGATTCGCCGGCGATGCCCAGGCTCTTGCCCTCTTCGATATCCAGGGAGACGTGATCCACGGAATAAACGTCTTCACCCTGACGGGTGATGTACTTGGTGGTCAGCTGATTGACCTCAAGCATTTTCTTTGCCATTTCTCACACCTCCTTAATCGCGCAGGGTCGGGTTGAACACCTGGTCGAGACCGGTATTCATCAGGTTCAGGGAGAAGGAGATCAGCGCGATCACCAGGATGACCGGGAAGTAAGCCCACCAGGCGTTGCTGGAGGTATACGCGCCGAACAGCTTTGCCCAGTTCATCATCAGGCCCAGGGTGGGCAGCTCGTTGGGGTTCGGGCCCAGGCCCAGCATGGACAGCTGCGCCTCGGCCAGAATGCCGCTGGACACCTGCAGGATGAAGGCCATGACCACGTAGCTCATGATGTAGGGCAGGATATCGGTGGTCACGATGCGGAACAGGCTGTGGCCGGAAAGCTTAGAGAGGTTCACGTGATCGCGGTTGCGCAGGGAGATCACCTGGGAGCGGACGGAACGGGCGGTCCATACCCAGCTGGTAATGCCGATGATCACGGCGCAGGTGGTGATGCCGCGGGATTCCGCGCCCAGAGCGGAGTAGATCAGGATCAGCAGCACGAAGCCGGGGATGACGGTAAAGATGTTGGCGATGAACATCAGGATATCATCCACGATGCCGCCCACATAGCCCGCCAGCAGGCCAACCAGCAGACCCAGCAGGGTGGCGATGGAGCCGGCGATCAGGCCAACCAGCAGGGAGATGCCCGTGGCCTTGACCAGCTCGGTCAGGGTATCGCGGCCAAAGTTATCGGTGCCCAGGGGCAGGCTGATGCTGTTGGCCACCTCGGATACCTTGACGTAATCGCTGGTGGCGACGCTGGCCACCGTGGCGGCCTCGCCCTCGCCCTTGGTCACGCTCATGGCGGCGGTCACGTCGGAGGTCAGGCGGTTGTTGAGCCGCCGCAATTCGTTGCGCTTCGCCTGGGTGGCAAAGCCGTCATACTTGTTCTTCTTGGCGTCCGCCTCGTCATAGTTGGCGTTCCAGGCTTCCAGCAGCGCATGGAAGTTCTCGTTGGAGGTATCCAGGCCGCTGACGTCCGCGCCCATGGCGGTCAGGTAATCCAGCATGGTCTGGCGGTCCTTTACGGGAACGGAGGCTTCCAGGCGGTTGTCGTTGGCCTCCGGCAGCTCCACGCGGTAGGTGCCCGCGTTGTTGGTGTCATAGACGGAGACATAGGTACCGGGCGAGAGGAAGCCCTTGCCCAGGCCCTGCAGCGGATCGCGCTGGACGAAGTAGGGATAGATCAGCACGGTGAGCAGGATGGTCATGAAGATGATAAAACCAACCAGGAAGCGGGGAGAATGGAATACGTTTTTCAGTGTATGTTTCATTGCTCATCCACCCCCTTAATCAAACTGTGCAGCCTTGACCCGCGGGTCAATGAACGCATAGATAATATCGAGCAGGAAGCTGGCGATCAGTACCATGATCGTGATGATCAGCGTACAGGCGGAGATAACCGGATAGTCTGAGGAGTTGATCGCCGCGTACATGGACATGCCCAGGCCGGGATAGCTGAAGATGGTCTCGGCAACCAGCGCGCCGCCCACCATGGAGCCGATGCTCATGGCCAGGCCGGTGACCTGGGGCAGCATGGCGTTGCGGAAAACGTAACGCACGATCTTCTTATCCTTGATGCCCAGGAAGCGGGAATACTTGACGTAATCCGCGTTCAGCTCGTAAATGGACATGGAACGCATACCCACAGCCTGGCCGCCGATGGAGATCAGCACGATGGACCAGAAGGGCAGCTGATAGTGAGAGATCACCGATCCGATGAATTTGAGGTTGAAGCCCGGGATCATGCCCGGATCGTACGCGCCGTTGACAGGCGCCCAGCCCAGCGTAACCGCGAATACCACCAGCAGGATCACGGACGCGCCGAAAGCGGGAATGGCGCTGAAGAACAGGCTGACGGGCATCAGGCCTTTATCCCAGATGCCGCGCTTGTAGGCGGCCACAGCGCCCAGCAGGTTGCCCAGCAGCCAGCCCACGATGATGGCGGGCAGCTGCAGCGCCACCGTCCACCAGATGCTGGAGCCGATGATATCGGACACCAGGCGGGGATACTGGCTGTAGCTGACGCCAAAGGTGCCGTTGAAGGCGTTCTTCACGAAATCCCAGAACTGGCCAAAGATGCTTTTATCCAGGCCAAACTGGTGCTTGTAGTAGATGATTTGCTCCTGAACCTGCTCCTGCGTTGCGCCAGGGCTGATATTCTTGCCGACGATGGAGTTGACGGGATCGCCGGGCATCAGCCGGGGCAGGATGAAGTTCAGGATAACCGCGGCAATAAAGGTAATGACAAACCAGAAAATCTTCTTTTTGAAGTATTTCCGCATTCCCTTGGTCATCAGTGTTCCACCCCCCGATTGAAAAGGCGGCCATGACTCGCCTCGAGCAGGATCATGGCCGCCGGATTGGTACTAAATTACTCCGCGTCTACGAGTTCCAGGTTGTACAGGGCAGCGATGCCGTAACCGTCGGTGCAGTCCATGGGCGGGATGTTGTTGCCGTCGTCCTTCTCAGGATAGCCGGTCCAAACGGTCTCGTTCACAGCATGGAAACACTCGGGACGATACATCAGGGAGAAGGAGGGCACTTCGTCCAGATAGATCTGGGTGGCCTCGGTGTACAGAGCCTTCAGCTCGGCGGGATCGGTGGTCAGGGGGATCTGCCGGATGATCTCGTCGATGCGCTCGTTCTTGTAGTGACCGAAGTTGCCGCTCCAGTTGTTGTCAACGCCCACGAACTCAGAGCTCATGAAGGCACGCACGCGGCTCCAGGGAGCAGCGGGCTCGGCGCCGGCGGGGCTCCACATGAAGATTTCATACTCGGTCTGGGAACCCTTGGTGAACACGGTCTGATACTGATCCCAGGTGGGGAAGGTGGCGATGATTTCGATACCGATGGCCTTGCCAGCCTCGGCAACCATGTTCATGGCAGCCTGCCAGTCGGTCCAGCCGTCGGGGCAGCAGGCCTTCAGGCTGATCTTTTCGCCGTTGTACTCACGCCAGCCGTCGCCGTCGCTGTCCACGATGCCAGCGGAATCCAGCAGGGCCTTGGCGCCTTCGATGTCCTTGCCAACCCACTGCAGATCGGCAACAGCCTCATGATCATAGAGGGCCTGCTCGCCGTCGGTGGGGTTCATGACGGAACGGGGCACGTCGGCGAAGGAGGGGCTCTGGTTGGTCATGGCGTTCTCAATGATGTTGTCATAGTCAACCGCCATGGCGATGGCCTTGCGGACTTCCTTGACCTGCAGCACGGGGATATCCATGTTGTACCACGCGGTGGGCATGGTGGCGCAGATGCCGTAGGGAGGTTCGTCAGAGTAGGTGGCGATGGGCAGACCCTGCTCCTCCCACAGCTTCTGAACGTTGGCGATGAACTGCTGGTTTACGTCGATCTGGCCGGCCTGGAAGGCAACCAGGGTGGCGTCGTTATCCTTGTAGATGGTGTGAGCCAGATACTTGGGAGCGGGCAGCTTGCCCCACATGGAGGCGTCCTGGCCCCAGTAGTTGTCGTTGCGGACAAAGGCAACCAGCTGGTCGTTGGCGAAGTAGGGGCCATAGGGGCCAGAGTACACAGCGTCAGGGGTGGGATCGGTGCGGATGGCGGTGGCGTCGTCGTTATGCTTGGCGCACAGAGCCTCGGCCCAATCCTTCTGCACGATGTAAACACCGGTCAGGAAGTTCAGGACCTGCAGGGGGTTGGCGGGCTGGCCGGCATCGTTCAGCTTGCACTTGATGACCACAGCGCCGTCCACATTCTCGATGCCCTCGATGTAGGGAGCATAGCCGGTGTAGGTGCCGTTCTGGATCTTGGTGCTCACGTCCCAGGTGGCAACCACGTCGTCAGCGGTGACGGGGGTGCCGTCGGACCACTTGGCAGCGGGCTTGATCTTGAGGGTCAGAGCGGTCAGATCTTCGTTCCATTCATAGGCGCCGTCCGCCAGCAGGGGATACAGCTGGCCGTCCAGGCCGTTGAACATGTACAGCGTCTCGAACATGCAGGTGCGGGTGCCGCGGGGAGCAGCAGACAGCGCCAGGCCGTTGTTCATGTTGTCGCCCAGGGGGTTATAGCCCACAACGGGGTCCCACTGCTGGCCGCCAAAGTACAGCGTTTCGTTGCGGGGCAGATCGGTTACTTCGGCCAGCGCGCTCACAGCGCCCAGGCACATGATCGCCGCCAGCAACAGGGCAAGGATCTTCTTCATGTTGGTTCCTCCTAAAAAAATATTTTGTTCAGGCCTTGTCGGCCAAAACTACGGATTGATGCGGCGCACCGTCTCCCCCGGGATCAGGATGCCCGGGATCAGCAGCTTTTTCTGCTCCGACGGCTGTCCGGCCAGGATATCGGCCGCCGCGCGGCCCATGGCCCCGGCGTCCTGGCGCATGGTGGTCAGCTTGGGGTGCACGTACTGGGTCATATCGATGCCGTCGTACCCCATTACGCTGATATCCTGGGGCACGCGCATGCCGCGGGCGGCAAACTCGTTTACCGCGCCCAGGTAGGCGATATCATCGGGCAGCAGCACGCAGGTGGGGATCTCCGGCAGGCTCAGCAGGAACTGCAGCGCCCGCTGACAGGCCCCGGGGTTATGATAGCGCGCCTCGGATACGTATTCCTCCGGAAGCGTGATGCCATGGGCACTGATCGCCTCCCGGAAGGCCGCCAGGCGGATGCGGGTCACCGGCGTATCCTCGCCGTGCAGGAAGGCGATCCTGCGGTGGCCCTGGGCCACGGCGTAATCCACCAGCTCGCGCATGCCACGGGCGTTATCGGAAAAGATGCTGTGGACGCCCTCTCCTTCGTAATCCACGCTGACCACCGGGCAATCGCAGCCGTTCAGATCCTCCAGGATGCCGGCCACGGAGTCGGTGCCCACGATGACCAGGATGCCGTCGCAGTTGCGGTAGCGCGCGTGATCGGCATAGCTGATCCGGCGGCCCGCCAGCTGATCCCCCAGGAAAAACACATCGTACCCCAGCTCCTGGGATCGGGTCATAAAGCTGTTGAGGACGCTGGAGAAGAACTCGTGGGTCAGGCCGTACTTGGCGGCCTCCTCATAGATGATGCCAAAGCTGTAGGAACGGTTTGTGCGCAGGGCCTTGGCGGCCACATTGGGGCGGTACCCCATCTCCCGGGCGGTCTTGCGGATGCGCTCCTTGGTCCGGGCGTTCAAATCCTGAGCGTCGTTCAGGGCCTTGCTGACCGTGGTGAGGGAGACGCCGCACTTTTCTGCGATCATGCGTAGTGTTACCATCGGCTTACCCCTCGTGCTGAAAAAGGTATTAAATCCTTTGGATTTGTATAATCTGGCAATATTTCTCCATCTGTAACGTTTTCGATGATTATTATATGCGCATACACGTTTATTGTCAATAGGGTCAAAAAATTTTATGCACTTTGATCATTTTGTAACAAATGGGCGGCCAAAAAGCCGCCGGACGCGGTTGAAAACGCCCCGTGCGTATGGTATAATCTGTCCATCTCCACGATTTATCAATACTATAAAACGGGGTGCAACAAATGATCAAAATGCTGCTGAACGAAAACTGGAGCATGCTGGACGGCGGCAAGCGCTACGATTGCGCCGTGCCCTGCTCGGCCTACGATACCCTGATCCGCGCCGGGGAGCTGGCCGACCCCTATTACCGGGAGAACGAGTGGCCCTCCACCGCCGTGAGCGACCGGGATTTCACTTTTGAAAAGCGGTTCGATCTGCCCGAAGCGCTGCTGGGGAGCGATCATGTATACCTGACCTTCGAGGGCATCGACACCCTGGCCGACGTATACCTGAACGGCGCGCTGCTGGGCCATACCGACAACATGCACCGCACCTGGGAGTACGAGATCAAAGCCCTGGCCAAGGCTCACGACAACCTGCTCAGGGTGGAGATCGCCTCCCCCAACCGCTACATCGCGGAAAAGCAGGCCGCCCGGCCCATCTGGGGCGTGGATTCTACCATGCCCGGCTACCCCTACCTGCGCAAGGCGCACTGCATGTTCGGCTGGGACTGGGGCCCGCAGCTGCCCGATTTGGGCATCTGGCGGGATGTGACGGTCTCCGGCTATACCGGTGGCCGCATCCTGAGCGCCTATTACACCCAGCGGCACGAAAAGGACCGCGTTACCCTGACCTGCGCGGCAGAGATCGAGGTTTACGGCGGAAAGCCGGAGGCCGTGCTCACCGTCACCGCGCCGGATGGGAAAGAGTACACCGCGCCCGTCGTCGGCGGCAAGGCGGAGATCGTCATCGATCAGCCCCGTCTCTGGTGGGTGCGGGGGTTGGGTGAGCAGCCGCTCTACGCCTGCCGCATCGATCTGAAGGAGGGCGGCGCGCTGCTGGATACCCACACCCGCCGCATCGGCCTGCGCACGCTGACGGTCTCCCAGGAGAAGGATCAGTGGGGCAAGGAATTCTGCTTCATTAACAATGGCGTCAAGGTGTTCGCCATGGGCGCCAATTACATCCCCGAGGATCAGATTTATCCCCGGATCAACCCGGCGCGCACCGCCAAGCTGCTGGAGGCCTGCAAGGAGGCCAATTACAACTTTATCCGCGTCTGGGGCGGCGGCAATTATCCCCACGAGACCTTCTACGATTGGTGCGATGAAAACGGCCTGATCGTCTGGCAGGACTGCATGTTTGCCTGCTCCGCCTACCTGCTGGAGCCCGATTTTGAGGCCACGGTGCGCCAGGAGATCATCGATAACGCCCTGCGCCTGCGCAACCACGCCTCCCTGGGCCTGTGGTGCGGCAACAACGAGATCGAGCAGTTCTGGGAATACGATTTCATCAAGGATCCGGAGGCCAAGCGCGATTACCTGCGGCTGTTTGAGGATCTGATCCCCGGCATCCTGAAGCAGTACGACCCGGAGACCTTCTACTGGCCCTCCTCCCCCTCCGCGGGCGGCGGGCTGAAGGATTCCTGCTCCAACGAGGCCGGCGATATGCATTACTGGGCGGTATGGCACAACTTCAAGCCCATTGAGGCCTTCCGGGAGTTCTATTACCGCTTCTGCTCGGAGTACGGCTTCGAGAGCCTGCCCGATATCAAGACCGTGCGCGCCTTCGCCGAGGAAGGCGATCTGGACCTGACCGGCAACGTGATCGAGGCGCACCAGAAATGTACCCAGGGCAATGAAAAGGTGATGTATTACCTGGCGCAGATGGTCAACTATCCCTATGATTTTGAGCGGCTGATCTACTGCTCCCAGATCGTGCAGGCCGACTGCATCCGCTCCAATGTGGAGCATATGCGCCGCGCCCGGGGCCGCTGCATGGGCTCCGCCTATTGGCAGGTAAACGACTCCAACCCCGTGATCTCCTGGAGCAGCATCGATTACTTTGACCGCTGGAAGGGGCTGCATTACGCCGCCCGGCGTTTCTACGCCCCCATCCTGCTCAGCTGTGATGATACCGATCCGGCCCATCCGGTGCTGCATGTGACCAACGATACGCCCGCCGACGCCCGGCTGCAGGTGGTCTGCCGCCTGCGCGACCGCACCGCCGCCGTGCTCAAAACCTTTACGGCCGATGTGACCAGCGCCGCCCTCTCCGCCGCGCCCTGCCTGGCCCTGGATCTGTCCGGCGACGTGCGGACCCGGGAGGACCGCCGCACCAAGTACATCGAGTACGCCCTGCTGCAGGACGGGGAGATCATCAGCGCCGGCGCCACGCTCTTCGCCCGGCCCAAGGCCTTCGATTTCCTGCCCGCCAAAATCGACGCGCAGATCGAGGAGACCGCCGAGGTCTTCCGCCTGACGCTCACCGCCGATTGCTTCGCCAAGAGCGTCTGCCTGTCCCTCACCCGGGACGACTGCGTGTTCAGCGATAACTGGTTTGATATCCACGGCGCCGAGCCCGTGGTGATCACCGTCAAAAAGGATGGCAAGCTCACCGCCGATGCGCTCCGGGAGCAGCTGAAGATCGTCAGCTACTGAAACGGGGGAAGGTGTACGCTTCTCTTTTTCGTCAAAACCTGCGTTTTTCGCCATAAACGCTGCGGGCTTTTCCGCCGACGGGCTTTAACGGGGGCCTTCCTTTCTGGAGCCCAGAAAGGAAGCGAAAGAGGCTGCGTTGTCGGCGTCGATGCTGCGGGTCTTTCCGCCAACAGGATTTTACGCGTGCAACCGTTCCCGGGCAGCACGGCTTTGCCGTGCGCGCGGTGCGCAAAGCGCACCGCTGAACAAGAAAAAAATCCCGAAAAATCAAACAAGCTTGATTTTTCGGGATTTTTCTCTTGTTCTTTTGCCCGGGAACTCACCTGCAGACCATGAGCCGAACTGGCGGAAACAAGTTTGTTCGCCGATTCAAGCCCCTTCGCCGGCTGCTTCTTTGTTACTTTCTTCTCAGAAGAAAGTAACGTTCCCCTCCGCCTCCGT
>CADAHU010000089.1 GCA_902787835.1 uncultured Eubacteriales bacterium | reverse complement strand
ACAGGTATGGTTAAGAGCTTGTGGAAATTTGCCGTGATCCTGGCGCTGCTGGCGATGCTGCTGGTGCTGGCGCCCTCTCCCCTGGCGACCTACGACGCCTATGCGGAGGTGGTCGAGCTGCCGCTGGAAGGCCCCGGCCTGCCCATCAACTGGGATTATTATATCTCCGAGGATGAATACGAGGATCCCTCCATCCATGTGCGCATCTTCCGCGGCAACCGCTTCCGGGATACCACCAATTATGTGTACGCCCTGGTGAAGATCGCCAGCCCCCTGCAGATCCGCTCCTCCTTTGTGGGCCGGGCGGGCAACGATCAGACCGCCAAAGGCTTCCGCATCGCCCTGGATAACAACGCCATTTTTGCCATCAACGGCGATTACTTCTGCCATCCCTGGCACAAGGAAACCTATATCGTCCGCCAGGGGCATGCGTACAAGACCCGCTATGTGGATAAAAAGTGGGATATCCTGATCATCGACCAGTACGGCGATTTTCACGTGATCACCGAGCCCACCAAGGACAAGCTGAACGCCTGGATCGATGAAAACGTGACCAACGGCGGCCTGCAGATCATCAACACCTTCAACTTTGGCCCCCTGCTGATCAAGGACGGGGAAACCACCATGGAGGATTTCAACCAGACCCTGAACCACGATTACATCGGCAACCACAAGCAGGCCCAGCATATGTGCATCTGCCAGCTGGATACGCTGACCTACCTGTTTGTCACCACCGAGGGCCCGGACGACGAAAAGGGCGCGGGCCTGACCATGAACGAGTTTGTGGAGTGCCTGCGGGAGATCGAGGGCCAGCTGGACGGCTACACCATCAAGACCGCCTTCAACCTGGACGGCGGCAACAGCGCCACCATGGTGTTCAAGGATCCCAACAAAAACAGCCTCAAAAAGATCAACGCCCCCAACAACAAAAACGAGGAACGCTGGATCAAGGATATCATCTATTTCTCCAGCGCCTGGCAGGAATAACCTGACAGCTGAAGAGGGTACGCCTTATGGATTACGAAGAAGAATTTACCGGAATACTTTTCCGCGTATTCGGGCTGCCGGTGACCAGCTTTGCCCTGTTTGTGGTGATCGGCGCGGTGATCGGCCTGATCATGGCGCTGCGCCGGGCCAAGCGCTGCGGCGTCAGCCAGAACGACGTATTGTGGTTCGCCATGCTGGGCATCCCGCTGGGGCTGTTCTGCGCCCGGCTGGTGTTCTGCCTGTATCATTTTGACGAGATCCGCTACTCCGGCATCGGCTATATCTTCCGCCTGGATTACGGCGGGTTCACGGTGATCGGCGCCTCCCTGGGCCTGGCCCTGGCCGGCTGGATCACCAAGCGGATCACCCGCGCCCCGTTTGTCCGCCTGATGGACGCCGTGCTGCCGGGGATCCTGATCGTATTGGCCATGGAGCGCTTCGGCGAGGGCGCCACGGAGAACGGCACGGGTCTTGAGGTCAGCGTGCATGCGCTGCAGTTCTTCCCCCTGGCCCGGCCCGGCATTTACGAGGGCATGAGCACCTACGCCGTGCACATGTTTGAGGGCATGACGGCGCTGATCGCCGGCATGTATACCCAGATGCTCACCGCCGCCCCCGGGCGCGCGGCGGGCAGCGGCGTCATCCTGGCGGCGGCGGGCCAGATCGTGTGGGAAAGCATCCGCAAGGATGACCGCATGATGTTTGATATGGCCAGCCTGCTGATGATCTACTGCGCCATCGTGCTCTTTGCGGTGCTGATGATCTGCCTTCTGCGGCTGGATTGGCCCTGGTCCGGCAAGGGCATCGTGCTGGGCGGCTTCCTGCTGCTGGCGGTGATCACCGGCGCGTTCCAGTTCTTTATGGAAGGCAAATTTGTGCACATCTTCCCGGTCTGGGCATGCTTTTTCATCTCCTGCATCACCACGGCGGCCATCGCCTGGCTGTGCCTGCGCACGCTGCGGGCCGCAACGGAGCCATAAATGCAAAAGAAGCTTACCTACAACCACACCATTTACGCCAGCTACCTGGGCTATATCACCCAGGCCATCGTCAACAATTACGTCCCGCTGCTGTTTTTAACGCTGCAGCGGGAGTTTTCTCTGTCCCTGAGCCAGATCACGCTGATCACCACGCTGAACTTCGCGGTGCAGCTGCTGGTGGATCTGCTCTCCGCCAAATTTGTGGACAGGATCGGCTACCGCAAATGCGTGGTGGCCGCGCACATCCTGAGCGGCTGCGGGTTGGCGTCGCTGACCGTGCTGCCCCGGCTGCTGGGCGCGTATCCCGGCATCCTGGCGGCGGTGGTGCTCTACGCCATCGGCGGCGGGCTCATCGAGGTGCTGATCAGCCCCATCGTGGAGGCCTGCCCCACCGAAAAAAAGGAGGCGGCCATGAGCCTGCTGCACTCCTTTTACTGCTGGGGGCACCTGGCGGTGATCCTGGTATCCACCCTGTTCTTTACGCTTTTCGGCATCGGTCACTGGCGCATCCTGGCGCTGGTCTGGGCGTTGCTGCCGCTGGCAAACGCGGTGTTTTTCGCCCGGGTGCCCATCTACTCTATCACCGGCGATCAGCAGCCCATGCCCCTGGGAGCGCTGCTCAAAACCAAGGTGTTCTGGCTGCTGATGGTGGTGATGGTATGCGCCGGGGCCTCGGAGCAGGCCATGAGCCAATGGGCCTCGGCCTTTGTGGAATCCGCCCTGCACGTATCCAAAACCATAGGCGATCTGGCCGGCCCCTGCGCCTTTGCCCTGCTGATGGGCACGGCCCGGGCGCTGCACGGCAAGTACAGCGACCGCCTGCCGCTGAAGCGCGTGATGCTGGGCTGCGCGGCGCTGTGCATCGCCGCCTATCTGCTGGCCAGCCTGACCGGCTCCGCCGTTCTGGGCCTGGCGGGCTGCGCGCTGTGCGGCTTCTCCGTGGGCATTTTCTGGCCCGGCACCTTCAGCATAGCAGCGCTGAGCCTGCCCACGGGCGGCACCGCGCTGTACGCTCTCATGGCGCTGGCGGGCGACGTGGGCTGCTCCGGCGGCCCCACCCTGGTGGGCCTGATTGCCGACGCCGCCGGCGGCCGCCTGCAGATCGGCCTGTTGGCCGCCATCGTTTTTCCCGTGGTGATCCTGCTGGGCATCAGCCGGCTGCGGACGAGCAAAAGATAAAAGAAGCTACGCTTTCTTTAGCGAGTTTAGAAGGGGTACGTTACTTTCTTCCAGAAGAAAGTAACAAAGAAGCAGCCGGCGAACCAGGTTAAATCGGAAACCAAACTTGCTTCCGCCAGTTTGTCCATGGTCGCAAAGAGAGTTCCCGGACAACCAGAACACAGAAAAAAAGCCTCAAAAACAAGCTCGCTTGCTTTTGAGGCTTTTTTTCTGTGTTCAGCGGTGCGCAAAGCGCACCGCCCGCGCGGCTCCGCCGCGCTGTCCGGGAACGGTTGTCGGCGTTTAAGCCAGTTGGCGTATAACCGGCAACATTTACGGCGACAGCGCAGCCTTCTTCGGTTCCTTCTTGGGCTCCAAGAAGGAACGCCTCCGTAAACCAGTTGGCGGAACAACAGCAGCGACAGCGCAGCCCTTTCTGTTACGCTTCCCCCGCCCGGGCCTTCAGCGCCTTGTATACCGCTTTCTGCGCCGGGAGCCGGTCCCAGGGCTTGTACCGGGCGGCATACTCCCGCTGGAGCGCGGCGGCGTCGGCGGGCGCAAGGAAGGGAACCAGGGGCAGCACGTGACGCTCCAGGGCGCGGAGCATCCACTGGGCGGAGAGCGGCCAATTGGGCCCGTCGGCGCGCAAAAGCAGCCGCGCCGCCCGGACGGCAGTCTCCGGTGCGGGGCTCAGGGCGCACAGCTCCGCGATGATCTTTTCCACCCGCTCATCGGCGCGCTCGTGGCAAGGATCATCCTTGATGGACCGGCCAAAGCCCAGCAGACCATCTGTGGGCTTGGTTTTTTTCTGCCGCTCCTCCAGCTCCTGCAGATAATCGGCAAAGGCCCGCTCCAGGGCGTCCAGGTATTGCTCCATGCGCATCCTCCCCAGGGTTATTTGAGGTTGTTTTCGTCCTGCCGTTCCTTATCCTCCCGGGCGCTCTGCCGCCAGGTATACACAGCGAACACAGCCAGCCCCAGGGCGGCCAGGACAAACAGCGCGATGAACAGCACCATCACCGCCGGGCTCATGGTGGTATCCGGGTCGTTGCGGCCCTGATAGAGGCCATAGGCCTGATACAGCAGGTATCCCGCCACGACGATATACAGGCTGGCTCTGGTTTTTCCGGCGTTCACGCCCCATCCCTCCCCATACTGATGCTGAACCCTGATTAAAACATAACCAAGCAGAAATTGGGGGGAAATCTCTTAGCATGAAGCTTGAAGAGTGAAGTTGTCACGCTTAAATCTTAACTCTTAACGCTCAACTCTTCACTATGGCCCTAATCTTCCTGCCAATTTCTGTTTTTCGATGTCTTGTTTCTATCAGAGATTAGTATTACACGCCCCCGTGACGGACCGCCACGGGGGCAAATTTCGCTGTGGAAGCCTTACTTTTCGCGCTTCTTGGACAGGATATCAAACACCACGGCGGCCAGCAGCACGAAGCCCTTGACCACGCGCTGATAGTTGGCATCCAGGCTGATCAGGCTCATGCCCAGATTGATCACGCCGATCAGCGTGGCGCCGATGACCATGCCCAGCACGGTGCCCGCGCCGCCGCTGGCGGATACGCCGCCCACCACGCAGGCGGAGATGGCGTCCATCTCAAAGTTCTTGCCCAGATCGGCATAGGCCGACTGGGAACGGGCCACCACGGTAAAGGTGGCGATGGTGGTGAGCACCGCCATGTTCAGGTAAGCCAGGAACATGATGCGCCGGGTATTGACGCCGGAGAGGCGCGCGGCCTCCATGTTGCCGCCCACCACGTAGAAGTGGCGGCCAATGGTGGTCTTGCTGGTGATGAAGCTGTACACCAGGATGATGCCAGCCACCCACAGCAGGGTGATGGGAATGCCGCCGTCAAAGGACAGCTGGGTCATGACCAGGATGATGGCCGCCGCGCCGATACCGCTCTTGGCCGCGGCCGATGCGATGGAATCGGCCTCATAGCCCTTGGAAAGGCGGTTTTTGCGCGTCCAGAACACCATCACCACCACCAGCGCCGCCATGGCCAGGCCAAAGATGAAGCAGGGCCAGTTGAACACGCCCTTTTCGGTGGAGAAGATGCGGCCATAGAAGATGCCCAGGAAATCCGGCTTGGTGGCCAGGGACAGGGAGCCGGTCATGGAATTGGACGACAGGATGGAGGTGCCCAGGCCGCGGAAGGCCAGATAGCCCGCCAGGGTGGCGATCCACGGCGGAATATGCACGTAGGCGATCAGGTAGCCCAGGATCACGCCGTAAACCACGCCGATCAGCAGCAGCAGCAGGATGGAGACGCCGGTGCTGATGCCCTGCACCACCATGAACACGCCGCCGAAGGCGCCCAGCAGGCATACGAAGGCGCCGCAGCTCAGATCGATGTTGCCGCCGGTGAGCATGCACATCAGCATGCCCGCGCCCAGGATGTACACATAGGCGTTCTGGTTGATCAGCTCGGTGAAGCTGGACGGGCTGAAGATGCCGCCCTTGGTGAGGATCAGGAAGAACAGGTATACGAGCACCAGCACGATGAGCATGGCGTTCTTTTTCAGCGCGGCAGAGATTGCTTTCTTATCCATAGTATCCTTCTCCTTCCCGCGTTACCGCTTTTGCCGTTTGGACAGCACGTCAAACATCACGGCGATCAAAAGCACGATGCCCTTGACCACCTTCTGATAGTTGGCGTCCACGCCCACGATGATCATGCCCTTGTTGATCACGCCCATCAGGATGGCGCCGATGATCATGCCGCTCACCTTGCCGGTGCCGCCGTAGGCCGACGCGCCGCCGATGAAGCAGGAGGCGATGGCGTCCATCTCGTAGCCCTCGCCGTACACCGGGTCGATGCCCTTGGCGCGGCCCGCGGTCAGGATGCCGGCCAGGCCGGCCAGCAGGCCGATATTGGCGTAGGCAAACCAGAAAACGTTGCGGGTCTTGACGCCGCTGAGGGCGGTGGCCTTTTCATTGCCGCCCACGGCGTACAGATGGCGGCCGATGGCGGTCTTGGTGGTGATGTAGGCGTAGATGCCCAGCACCAGGGCGATCCAGATCAGTACCATGGGGAAGCCGCGGTAGCAGGCCAGCTTGAAGCTGACCCACAGCACCAGCACGGAGATGACCACAGTGGAAATGATCTGCCCGGGGATGGACTGACTGATGCCCAGCTTTTTCTGGGAGAGGATCTTGTGCACCTTGAGCGCCACAAACGCGATGGCCGCGATCAGGCCGATGCACATGCAGGTCAGGTTGAACTTGGTAACAAAGTTCTGGCCGATCAGCCCGCTCAGGAAGGCGTTATCCTTGGTGAACACCGTATCCAGCGAGGGGATGCCCTGGCGGATCACATCGGGAATGTAGCTGCTCTTGCCGTTGCCGAACAGCATCAGGAACTGCTCGTTGGCGATATCCACGCGGTAGCCGTTCAGCACCACGTTGCTGAAGCCGCGGAAGGCGTACATGCCGGCCAGGGTGGCGATGAAGGCCGGTACGCGGATCTTGGCGATCCAGAAGCCCTGGAAAGCGCCGATGGCCAGGCCGATGGCCAGCATGACCAACACGGTGAGCCACATATTGGCGCCGGCGGCCATCATGGTGCAGCCCACGGCGGCGGTGAAGCACACCACCGAGCCCACGGACAGATCGATGTTGCCGCCGGTCAGGATGCACAGCAGCATGCCGGTGGCCAGGATGAACACGTAGCCGTTCTCGGCGATCAGGCCGGTCAGGTTGGCGGGCTGCAGGATCAGCCCCTGCTTGCCGGGCCACAGGGCAAACACGATGGTCACCACCACCAGGGCGATGATCATGGTGTATTTCTGGAAAAACTCACCGGGCTTGAAGCCCTGCGTCAGGGTTTTTTTCTGCTCACTCATGGTTAAGCACCCCTTCCCGAGCGGAGAATGGCCGCCATGATGTTCTCCTGCGTCGCCTGATTGGCCGGCATCTCTCCGATGATTTTGGCCTCGTTCATGATGTAGATGCGGTCGCTCATGCCCAGCACCTCGGGCAATTCGGAGGAAATCAGCACCACGCATTTGCCGGCGGCGGCCAGATCATTGATGATGCAGTAGATCTCGTATTTGGCGCCCACATCGATGCCGCGGGTGGGCTCGTCCAGCAGCAAGATATCGGGCTCGGCAAACATCCACTTGGCCAAAAGCACCTTCTGCTGGTTGCCGCCGGAGAGGTTGCCCACCAGCTGCTCCACCGAGGGCGTCTTGATCTTGAGCTTGTCCCGGTATTCCTCGGCCACGGCGTACTCCTTATCGCCGTCGATCACGGTGTTCTTGGAGATCGCGCCCAGGTTAGCCAGGGAGGTGTTCACCTTGATGGACTGGCTGAGCACCAGGCCGTTGCCCTTGCGGTCCTCGGTAACATAGGCGATCTTGTGCTTGATGGCGTCGGCCTCGCTTTTGCGCAGCTTTACGTGCTGGCCGTCGATCTTGAGCTCGCCGGAAAAATTGACGCCGTAGCTCTGGCCGAATATGCTCATGGCCAGCTCGGTGCGCCCGGCGCCCATCAGGCCGTAAATGCCCACCACTTCGCCCTGGCGCACGTACATGGATACGTCGTCCACCACCTTGCGCTCCGGATACAGCGGGTGGTGCACCGTCCAGTGATCGATCTCCATGCGGATATCGCCGATCTTTACGTTTTCGCGCTTGGGGAAGCGGTTGGTGATCTCGCGGCCCACCATGCCCTTGATGATGCGCTCTTCGCTGACCGGCTCCTTGCCGTGGTTATCGATGGTTTCGATGGTGGTACCGTCGCGGATCACCGTTATTTTGTCCGCCACATAGGAAACCTCGTTCAGCTTGTGGGTGATGATGATCATAGTCATCCCCTGCTTTTTGAAGCTGAGCATCAGATCCAGCAGTGCGCGGGAATCTTCTTCGTTCAGGGAGGATGTGGGCTCGTCCAATATCAGCAGCCGGGCCTTTTTCGCCAACGCCTTGGCGATCTCCACCAGCTGCTGCTTGCCGGTGCCGATGGTCTTTACCTGAATCTTGGAGCTTTCCTCCAGGCCCACCATCTTCAGGTATTTATCGGCCTCGGAATAGGTTTTGTTCCAGTTGATGGCGAATTTGTGCCCGCACTCGTTACCCAGGTACATGTTTTCGCCGATCGTCATTTCGGGCACCAGCGCCAGCTCCTGATGGATGATGACGATGCCCAGCTTTTCGGAATCCTTGATGTTGGAGAATTTGCAGACCTGCCCGTCGTATATGATATCCCCCTCATAGGTGCCGTGGGGATAGATGCCGCTCAGCACGTTCATCAGGGTGGATTTGCCCGCGCCGTTTTCGCCCACCAGCGCGTGGATCTCTCCCTCTTCCACCTGAAGGTTCACGTTATCGAGCGCTTTTACACCCGGGAAAGTCTTTGTGATATTTTTCATTTCCAGCAGAATCTTGGCCATGGCGCTCCTCCAGCTTTCCAATCAGATGGAAATATTTGACTTTCCTTAAAAATCCGAAATGATGCAGGCGGGCTCCGCCCGCCTGCATCGTTTCATGGTTTACAGGCTATGCCTGTTTTTTGCGCAATTACTGCAGCTGATCGGCAGTGTAGTAGCCGGAATCCAGCAGCAGCTCGGCGTAGTTGTTCACGTCGGCAAATACGGGTTCGCACAGGAAGGAGGGCACCACGATCACGTTGTTGTTGTAGGTCTCGGTGTCGTTCACATCCACTTCCTCGCCAGCCAGGATCTGGCCGACCATCTTGACCACCTGAGCAGCCAGGGTGCGGGTATCCTTGAACACGGACATGGCCTGCTTGCCGGCGATCATGTTCTTCACGTTGGAGATGTCGCAGTCCTGACCGGTGATGATGGGCCATTCGCCGTCATAGTTGGCGTCCAGAGCGTTGGTCACGCCCAGGGCGGTGGAGTCGTTGGAGCACAGCCAGGCATCGATGCTGGAGCCGTCAGAATAGTAGGAAGCCAGGATGCCGTCCGCACGGGTCTGGGCAACTTCGGTCTTCCAGGTGGGGGTGGCCACGTCGGAGAACTCAACCTGACCGGACTTGATGGTCAGCTTGCCAGCCTCGATGTAGGGATTCAGCACGTCCATGGCGCCCTGATAGAAGTAACGGGCGTTGTTGTCGCCGGGGTCACCAGCGGTGATTTCCAGGGCGAAGGGGCCTTCGGCGTTGTCCAGATCCAGAGCTTCCTTGATGTAGGTGCCCTGCTTGGTGCCAACCATGTAGTTATCGAAGGTGGCATAGTAGGAAACAGCGTCAGAATCCATCAGCAGGCGGTCATAAGCGATGACCGGGATGCCCTTTTCCTTGGCCAGATCCAGGGCGGAGCCCAGGGAGGAGCCTTCGATGGCGGCGATCACG
>CADAHU010000088.1 GCA_902787835.1 uncultured Eubacteriales bacterium | reverse complement strand
GACGGCTCCCCCGAAGGGGAGCCGCTGTTTGGATAAGGTGATTATTTGTTATCCTCCAGGATGGTCTGCGCGGCGGTGCGGCCGGAGACGAAGATCTCCACGATGGCGTTGCCGCCCAGGCGGTTGCCGCCATGGATGCCGCCGGTAACCTCGCCCGCGGCGTACAGGCCGGGGATGACGGCGCCTTCGGTGTTCAGCACATGGCGCTGGGTATCCACCACCAGGCCGCCCATGGTGTGATGGGTGGAGGGAGCCATCAGGCGGACGATCAGATCGGCGCCTTCCAGATCATAGGTATCCAGATCATAGGAGCCGTCCTCCTTCTTTTCCACGTTGCCAATGCAGCGGGAAGCGATGGCCTTGCCCACATCGGGATATTCGCCCTGGCCCATCACGGCCAGATCATAGGCCTTTACAGTATCCAGGATGGTGGCGGCATCGGCGGTGACGCCCTGGAGCTCAGGACGGGCCAGCAGCTCGGTCAGCGCCTCCACGGTGCCCTTGATGTGATAGTAGCGGCCCTCATAATCCTCGGCAGTCAGCTGCGCGGAGGGCGGGCCGGGGATCCGCTCGGTGGCGTTGTAGATCTCCAGGAACACGCCGGGGGTGCCGTTGACGGTCATGCCGTTGCGGAACTCGGCCAGGGACAGCACGTCGCGCTCGGAGCCCTCATCCACGAAGCGGTGGCCGGTCATCGGGTTGATCCAGCAGGCGTAGTTGCCGCCGCCGAAGGCCAGGTTGCCGTTATCCACCCAGGAGATGGGCATCAGCTGGGTGAAGCCCATGCCGGTGGTATCCGCGCCCACGGCCTGGGCCATGGTGATGCCGTCGCCCTGCAGGGAGGAGCGGTTGGTGGTCTTGGTGGCGTTGGTCAGGTACTCAGAGGACCAGTATACGTTGCCCTCCAGCACCATGGGGATATTAGCGGCATAACCGCCGGTGGCCAGCACCACGCCCTTATCGGCATGGATGGTCACGGGAGTGCCATCGTACTGGGTGCCCTTGACGCCGGTCACGCGGCCTGTCTCATCCACGATCAGCTCTTCCGCGGTGGTGCGCAGCATGATCCGGTTCTTTTCGTTTGCCCGCAGCATGGCGGTCATGGGAGCCATGAAATAGCTGCCCCAGCGGTCGGCGTAGAACTCGGTCTCGCCGTCGCCGTCGGTATCCACGTTGGCGCCCTTGTATTCGTTCTCGCGATACCACAGCGCGCCGATCAGCGTCAGCTGCGCCGCATCGTTAAAGGTGGAGCCCATGCCCTCCAGCCATTCCTTGAGGCCCTGGCCGTCCTCCACGAACTGGCGCACCAGATCCACGTCGCCATAGATCCACTGGCTCTTGTCCGCGCTCTGGCGCAGACCGCCGTAATAGGTCTGGAAGATGTGCAGGTTCAGGGTGGAGAACAGCGTCAGCTGGCTCTCGGGCACGCCGGCGTCCAGCTGGGGCTGGGCCCAATCCAGATAGGCCTGGATCTCGGCCTTCAGCGCCTGCAGGATGGGCAGATACTCGGCATGCACGCCATGCTTGCTGAGCTCGGCGGCATCGCCGGCCACAAACTCGTTGGTCTTGTAGTATTCCTCGTCAAAGGGCTCCTCGTTCCAGTTCAGGATCATCTTGAGCTCGTTGATGCAGCCCTGCACGGATTTGACCTTATCATAGGTCTGGCCGTCGAAGGCGTATACGCCGGTGGCGGCGTCCGGATCGGCGGGATCCCATACCAGGTAGGGCATCACGCTCTGATACTGACCGCCGGAAACCAGGGTGTTGCCGCCCACCTCGGCGTTCTTCTCGATAACCAGCACGGTATAGCCGTTCTGGGCAGCCTCAGCCGCCGCGGCGATGCCCGCGCCGCCGGCGCCAACGATCACCACATCATAGGTATCCTCGATGGGCTCGCCCGCCACGTGCACCACCTTGTTGGCCTTGAAGGCGGCCATATTGGTGCAGGCGGCCTGCTCCGCGGCGTCGTTGACCGCGTTGTACAGCGCGCGGCTGGAGAAGGTAGCGCCGGAAACGGTATCCACGCCGGAGCCGTTGGCAGCCACCATATCAGCGATCATGATATCGAAGGCGATATCGCCCACATGGGCGGTCTCGGTGCTGGAAACCACCTCGATTTTCTCCAGCTTATCGGCGCTGAAGGTCACCTTGAAGGTGCTGGGGCCGTTATAGCCCACGGCAGTGGCCTCATACTCACCGGGGGTGAAGGCCAGGGCCGCTTCCTCGCTGCCGCCCGCGGCAGCCATAGCGGTATTGATGGCTTCCACCACCGCGTTGCAGGTAAAGGTAGCGCCGGTGGCAGTATCCACGCCCTCAGTGGTGCCGGCCTCCAGGATGTTGGCGATCAGCGCCTCCACGCTGCCAGCGCGCTCCACGCCATTCATGGTGTAGGTCTCGGCGGAATCATCCACGTCCAGCGCGGTGATCCGGCCGTCTTCCACGGTGAAGGTCACCTGGACGTCGCTGCCGAAGCCCCGGGCGCTGCCGGTGTACTCCGCGGAATCGGCCAGCACGGGCACGATGCCAAGGCACATCACAGCAGCCAGAAGCAGCGCAACAAACTTCTTCATACTCGTCTCTCCTCCTTATTCTTCTGTCCTACGGGACAATTTTCTTTACGGTTTATTATAACAAACTTTGTATTGCCCGTCAACAGGCCGCCGCACACCTGTTGCGGCAGGCTGCGCATTATTTGCCATGCGCCCGGAACGAGCACATACAAAAAGCCGGAGGCTCTGGGCATACGCGCCCGGTTCCTCCGGCCAATGATTGATTATGTCAGCAATAAGGGGATCAGGCCGCGGGTTCTTCCTCGGCGGTCTCGCCCTCCGGGGCTTCCTGCTGTTCAGTCTCCGGGGCTTCCTGCTGCTCGGTCTCTTGCTGTTCGGTCTCCTGCTCAGGGGTCTCCAGCTCGGTCTCGGCGGCTTCCACCACGGTCTCCACAGAGCCATCCAGGTACGCGCCGGTTTCCACATTGCGGTTATCGCGCCTTGCGCAGAAAGCGCACAGCCCGCTGCGGTTGGCGGCAACGGCCTCCGCGACGGAGCCGATCACCAGCTCTTCGGTCTGGTTCAGCGACTGGCAATCCTCAAACAGATGGAACTTTTTGCCGCCCAGGCTGTTGGTCCAATAGACGTTGCCGGTAATGTTCTTTTCGTAATTATCCAGCTGCTCCTTGGAAACGGGGTTCCAATCGTAGCTCGCCAGGCCACCGATCAGCAGCATGATGACCGCGGCCACCGTGCCCACGACCTTCATCTTCTTGTCCGCGTTCTTATTGGTCAGCAGCAGAATGATAAAGGGAACAAAGGCCAGCACGGTAACGATCAGGCCCATGTTGTTCCACAGCCAGAACTTGGCCTTGTTCTTTTCGGAAGCGGGCTTGATATGGTTGGCCTTCTTCCACAGCTGGGAGCCGATGATCAGGCAGATCAGATCCAGCACCAGGAAGGCAATCATCTGCCATAGGGTGGGCATAAACTTGAGATCGATCTTGCCAAAGGTGACCAGCACGGCCAGCACCTCAAAGCCGATGGCCAGCAGCCACAGCAAAATGGCGCCGATGCGCAGCGGGGTGGCGTTGCCCACAGGGGCGGCTGGCTTCTTGGCAACCTGGCTGGACGCGGCGGCGGCCTTCTTGCTCACCTGCGCGCCGGTGGAAGCCGATACGATTTTATGCTCTTTCTTTTCGGACATGGTTTTCACTCCAATCTTTCCAAGATATTGTGTTTCCCATGTTTCATTATACATATTTTTTGTGGTTTTTCAATAAAAAGTAAAAACTTTATTGACGAAAAGGGCGGGATGGCGCATAATTGAAGAAAAGTGGGAAACAGAAAGGAGCCTTGCCCCTATGGATATTACCTCTCTGCTGTCCTCCCTGCTGTCGGGCAGCAATGTGGACGAAATCAGCGATCAGACCGGCGTTTCCGCCGGTGAAGTGCGCAGCGTGCTCAGCGCCCTGAGCGAAACCGGCGGCCAGGCCGACGAGGACACCGCCCGGGCCGTGGCCAAAAAGAGCGGCGTGGATCTCTCCTCCGTAATCAAAATCATTTCCGCCGCCGCGCCCTTCCTGCAAAACCTGCTTGGCCTGACCAGCACCGATACCAGCAGCGATTCCTCCGCCTCCTCCGGCGGTCTGGGCGGATTGCTGGGCGGCCTGCTGGGCGGCGGCAGCAGCTCCGGCAGCTCCTCCGGCGGCGGGCTGGGCAGCCTGCTGGGCGGCTTGTTCGGCGGCGGCAGCAGCTCCGGCGACAGCTCCTCCAGCCCCCTGAGCGGGCTGATGAACCTGTTCAGCACCGATACCAGCGGCAGCTCCTCCGCCTCATCCGGCACCACGGTGATCCAGCACAAAAAGAAAAAGACCAGCACCGCCAAGAAGACCAGCACAACGGCGAAGAAAACCAGCAGCACCGCCGCAAAAACTTCCTCCACCGCCAAGAAGACCAGCAGTACTGCCGCAAAGACTTCCTCCACCGCCAAGAAAACCAGCAGCACTGCCGCAAAGACTTCTTCCACCGCCAAGAAGGCCAGCAGCACCGCCGCAAAGACTTCCTCCATCGCCAAGAAAACCAGCAGCACTGCCGCAAAGACCGGCGCAGCCGCCAAAAAGACCGCCAGCGCTTCCACCAAGAAAACCACCGGCGCAGCCGCCAAAAAGACCACCGGCAAATGAGCGCGATCTTTCAGGATGGCCGCGAGGCGCTGATCTCCGCCCTGCAAGCATATAATCCCTGGAACGAGCAGGAGAAAAAGGATCTGCAGCTGATCCTCGCCTGTCTGGAGGGCTGCGCGGATATCTTTAGCCGGGAAAACGCGCTGGCGCATATGACGGCCTCCGCCTGGGTGGTTAATCCTGTCCGGGATAAGGTACTGATGGCCTATCACAACATTTACAACAGCTGGAGCTGGCTGGGCGGCCATGCCGACGGGGATACCGATCTGCTGCGGGTTGCCCTGCGGGAGGTGACCGAGGAAAGCGGCATCCAAGCCGTTCGCCCGCTGAGCGCTTCTCCCTTCTCGGTGGAATCGCTCACCGTGGACGGGCACATCAAGCGCGGCCAATACGTTTCCTCCCATCTGCACCTGAACGTCACCTACCTGCTGGAGGCCGACGACGGCGTTTCCCCCTCCGCCAAGCCCGATGAAAACCGCGCCGTGGGCTGGTTTCCCCTGGAGGAAGCCGTGATGGCTAGCAGCGAGCCCTGGTTTCGGGAGCGCATATACAGCAAGCTGAACGAAAAGCTGCGGGCGCTCTTCGGCTGACGGATTTTTACGGAGGTGTTCCTTCTCGGAGCCCGAGAAGGAACCGAAGAGGGCTGCGTTTGTCGCCGCTCCTGCTGCGGGATTTTCCGCCAACAGGGCTTACGCCTGACACCGTTCCCGGACAAGGCCAGCGAAGCTGGCCACGCGGTGCGCTTCGCGCACCGCTGAACACAGAAAAAAAAACCAGCAAAACCGAGCGAGCTTGGTTTTGCTGGTTTTTTTCTGTGTTCCGGTTGTCCGGGAACTCGCATGGCGACCCTAGCCAAACTGGCGGAAGCAAGTTTGTTCATTGATTCAAGCCGGTTCGCCGGATGCTTCTTTGTTCCTTTCTTCTCAGAAGAAAGGAACGTATCCCCTTTTCCCTTTATTTCACGCTGAAAAGCATATCGCCATAGGTGGGGAAGGGCCATTCGTTGCTGGGCATTTTCGCCTCCATGGCGTCCGCCGCGGCGCGCAGCCAGCGCATGGCGGGCAGCACGGCGTCGCGGTACCGGAAGGCCGCCGCCTCATCCACGCCGCCGTTGACCTCCGCCAGCGCCTTCTCCAGGGCGCAGCAGGCGTCGTAGCCCTCGTCCAGCAGGCGGATCAATGTATCCAGGGTGTCCCGCTCGTACCGGGAGCCGCGCAGCTCCTTGCGCGCCTGCAGCTCTCCGCAGAACTGGCTCACGGCGGGCAGGATATCCCGATGGACCATCTCCAGCATGGTGACGGCCTCAATGTGCAGCACTTTGCAGTAGTTTTCCGCCAGGATGGCGCAGCGGGCGCGCATCTCCGCCTGGGAGAAAACGCCGTGCCGCTCGAACAGCGCCACGTTTTTGGGCGTCACATAGCGCGGGATGCAGTCCGCCGTGGTGGGCAGGCTGCTCAGGCCCCGGCGCTCGGCCTCGGCCACCCATTCAGCGCCGTAACCGTTGCCGTTAAAGATGATGCGCTTATGATCGCGGATCACATCGCGGATCAGCTGATGCAGCTCGTTTTCAAAATTATCCGCCGCCTCCAGCCGATCGGCGTATTGGCGCAGGGATTCCGCCACGGCAGTGTTCAGCACGATATTGCAGCCGGACACGCTCATGGGCGCGCCGGGGGAGCGGAACTCAAACTTATTGCCGGTAAATGCAAAGGGCGAGGTGCGGTTGCGGTCGGTGGTATCCCGGGGAAAGCGCGGCAGGGTATGCACGCCCACGCGCAGCAGCGTCTTTTCCTTGGGGTTCATGGGCGCGTCGGTATCGATGGCCTTCAGGATATCGGTGAGCTCCTCCCCCAGGAAAACGCTCATGATGGCCGGGGGCGCCTCGCTGCCGCCCAGGCGGTTATCGTTGCCGGCGCTGGCCACGGATATGCGCAGCATCTCCTGGTAATCATCCACCGCCTGGATCACCGCGCACAGGAAAAGCAAAAACTGCGCGTTCTCCGACGGCGTATCGCCGGGCTCCAGCAGGTTCATGCCGGTATCGGTGGACATGGACCAGTTGTTGTGCTTGCCCGAGCCGTTGACGCCGGCAAAGGGCTTCTCATGCAGCAGGCAGACCATACCGTGCTTCTGGGCCACCTTTTTCATGATCTCCATGGTCAGCTGGTTATGATCGGCGGCGATATTGACCACGTTAAAGATGGGCGCCAGCTCGTGCTGGGCCGGGGCCACCTCGTTATGCTCGGTCTTGGCGGTGACGCCCAGCTTCCACAGCTCCTCGTTGAGCTCCTTCATAAAGGCGGCCACACGGGGCTTGATCACGCCGTAATAATGATCCTCCAGCTCCTGCCCCTTGGGCGGCTTTGCGCCAAAGAGCGTGCGGCCGGTATACATCAGATCCCGGCGCTGGTTCAAAATATCGGCATCGATGAGGAAATACTCCTGCTCCGGGCCGCAGTTGACGCAGGTGGTCTGCACATCGGTATGCCCAAAAAGCTTCAGGATCCGCAGCGTCTGGCGGTTGAGCGCCTCCATGGAGCGCAGCAGCGGCGTCTTTTTATCCAACGCCTCTCCCCCATAGCTGCAGAAGGCCGTGGGGATGCACAGCACGCCATCCTTGATAAAGGCGTAGCTGTTGGGATCCCAGGCGGTATAGCCGCGGGCCTCAAAGGTGGCGCGCAGGCCGCCGGAGGGGAAGGAGGAGGCGTCCGATTCGCCCTGGATCAGCTCCTTGCCGGAAAACTCCATGATGGCGCGCCCATCCCGCCCCGTGCGCAGGAAGGCCTCGTGCTTCTCCGCCGTAATGCCCGTCATGGGCTGGAACCAGTGGGTATAATGGGTAGCGCCTTTCTCGATGGCCCAATCCTTCATGGCCACAGCCACCGCGCCCGCCACCTGGGGATCCAGTTTATGGCCGCCGCGCATGGTGCGCTTCAGCTTTTGATAAACCTCCTCGGGCAGCCGCTGCTTCATCACGGCGTCCGAAAAAACCATCGTGCCAAACAGTTCCGTTCCGCTGCTCATGAACCGTGCTCCTTTTTGTGTTCTGCCTGGCCGGCGCTGCCCGCGGGGAATGCGCCGGTTTGATAATGATACCATAACGCGGGCGTTTTTGCAAAGAAAAACAAGCGCGGCAAGCCGCCGCCGCGCGTCCGGAATTGTATTCTTTTTGTATCGCCGCATCCCGGATATCGCAGCTGCATAAAACGCGCCAAGCCCCCGCTTGACAACCGCCGCCGCCCTTTTTATAATGAGGAGCGTATTTCATTTACGAAAGGGGCGGAGCAGCATGCAGCGCATCGGCATTTCCGCCTTCCCGCAAAGCCGTCCTGCTCCGATCCCGGAGGCAGACGGCTTTTGCTGTTGAAGAAAGGATTATTTTTCCATGCAGCAGACAGTGATCATCCTGGATTTTGGCGGCCAGTACAAGGAGCTGATCGCCCGCCGCGTGCGCGAGCTGGGCGTATATTCCGAGATCTGGCCCTGCGACAGCAGCCTGGATTCCATCCGCAACAAGCGGCCCATCGGCATCATCTTTACCGGCGGGCCGGACAGCGTAAACGCCCCGGGCCACCCGGCCTGCGACCTTGGCGTATTCGATCTGGGCGTACCGGTGCTGGGCATCTGCTACGGCATGCAGTTTATGGCCCACGCCCTGGGCGGCCAGGTGCGGCCCTGCTACAGCAGCGAGTACGGCACCATGGATTGCGCCGTGAACCCGGAAAGCCGCCTTTTCAGCGGGCTGTCCACCGCGCAGAAGGTGCTCATGAGCCATACCGATTTTGTTTCCGCGCCGCCGGCGGGTTTCACCGCGACAGCGCATACCGCCCTGTGCCCCACCGCCGCCATGGAGGATCCAAAGCGCAATCTCTATGCCGTGCAGTTCCATCCCGAGGTGGAAAACACCCGCCAGGGCAAGGATATGCTGCACGCCTTCCTGTATGATATCTGCGGCGCGGCAGGCGATTACAGCATGGAGGATTATCTGGACCGCGCCATCCGCGAGGTACGCGGGCAGGTGGGCGATCAGCGGGTGCTGCTGGGCCTCAGCGGCGGCGTGGACAGCTCGGTTTGCGCGGCGCTGCTCAGCCGGGCCATCCCGGGGCAATTGACCTGCATCTACATCGACCACGGCTTTATGCGCAAAAACGAAACCGAAGAGGTGCGCGCCGCCTTCCACGGCCGCGATCTGGATCTGCGCATCATCGACGCCAGCGAGCAATTTCTCTCCGCCCTGTCCGGCGTCACCGATCCGGAGCAGAAGCGCAAAATCATCGGCCGGGAATTTGTCCGCGCCTTTGAGAAGGCCGCCCGGGAATGCGGCCACCCCGCCTTCCTGGCCCAGGGCACCATTTATCCCGATATCGTGGAATCGGGCAAAAACAAATCGGCCGTGATCAAGAGCCACCACAACGTGGGCGGCCTGCCGGCGGATATGGGCTTTCAGGGCGTGGTGGAGCCGCTGCGCGGGCTGTTCAAGGACGAGGTGCGCAAGCTGGGCCGCATGCTGAAGCTGCCCCGCGCCCTGGTGGAGCGCCAGCCCTTCCCCGGCCCCGGCCTGGCCATCCGCGTCATCGGCGAGATCACCCGGGAAAAGCTGGATATCCTGCGGGAGGCCGACGCCATCGTCCGCCAGGAGATCACTCGCAGCCGCGCCAAGGCCGATCAGTACTTCTGCGTGCTCACCAACGTGCGCTCCGTGGGCGTGATGGGCGACTTCCGCACCTATGATTATACCGTCGCCCTCCGCGCTGTGCGCACCAACGACTTTATGACCTGCGAGTACGCACCCGCATCACCAGCGAGGTCCAGGGCATCAACCGCGTGGTCTACGATATCACCGGCAAACCGCCGGCAACGATCGAGTGGGAATAAAGGCTGAAATCCTGAAACCCGCATGAAATAAGGGTTTCCGGGCGGTCAAAGTCCCGCGTGGCAACAATTTGGCAACAGAATTGCGCGCAATAAAGATAGGCCCGGCGGCCTGCCAATCCCCCTGATAATAGGGGGGATTTTTCTTTTTGCAGCAGCGGCAGGAAAGATATTAAGAACCGGTATATCGTGCTTGATGTGCGAAAACAATGTTCGGATGACACATTATACTTTGTCCTCCAAGTCAGAACCCTTACTGTCAGTAGGAAAAATTCAATCCAACTGATATGATCAGTCTGTTCACTTTTCAGTTCTGATACGGTATAATCAGCATCGGAAACAAAAGGAGGCGGGCGCATGAAGATGATGCTGGCGGAAAACATCCGCGCTTTCCGCAAAGAGCGGTCGCTGACCCAGGAGCAGCTTTCCGAAGCGCTGGGGGTGACGGCAGGCGCGGTATATAAGTGGGAGGCCAGGCTGTCGGTCCCGGAGCTGGAGCTGATCATCCAGATGGCCGACTTTTTTGATACCTCTGTGGACGTGCTGCTGGGCTATGAAATCAAGGATAACCGCCTGGAAGCCACGGTAAAGCGCTTGCAGGAATACCGCCGCCAAAAGGATTGGGACGGGCTTGCGGAGGCGGAAAAGGCGCTCAGGAAATATCCGTATTCCTTTCAGATCGTCAACGCCAGCGCCGCGCTGTACCGCGCGTTCGGTATTGAGAGCGGAGACAAGGCTCTGTTTCAGCGCGCGCTGGAGCTGCTGGAGCAGTCCCGCCTGCTGCTGCCACAGAACGAAGATCCGCAGATCAGCGATGAGACGATCTGCGGGAGGATCGCGGAAACGTATCTGGGGCTGGGCGAAACGGACAAGGCCATCGCGCTCTTAAAAGCCCATAACGCCGGCGGGCAGTACAACCACGAGATCGGGAATAACCTGGCCCAGAGCGAGCATCCGGAGGAGGCGCAGGGGTTTCTTTCAGAGGCTCTTTTAAAGCATGTTTCCGAGCTTGTTACCACGATCAACGGCTATATGAACGTATATTTTAACCGCGGCGATCATGCTTCCCTGCAGGCGATCCTGAATTGGGGGATCCAGCTTCTTTTGGGGCTGCGGGAAGCAGATAAGCCGAACTACTTTGACAGAATATGCGCCGCCTTTCTCGCCGCCCTTGCGGGGTCGCAGTTCCTGTCAGGGCAGACCAATGAGGCGCGCGGCACCCTGATCAAAGCCAAAGAGCTGGCCGCATTCTTTGACGCCTCCCCCAGCTATGAGGAAAGCAGCATCCGCTTTATCACCCGCATTGAAGGCGCCAGCGCCCATGATGATCTGGGGGCGACGGCCATGGACGGCGTCTGCAAAGCGATAAGCCAATTTGAAAATGAAGCGCTGACCGCCCTATGGGAATCCCTCATTGCGCAGGAGAATCGTCATGAATAAGAAAGAAATCAAATCGCTTCGGCGTCCGTTCCTCAAAGAGCTGTTCCGGGAGAACAAATTCAATTTGGCGATGACCGTGCTTGCTGCAATACTCGGCGCGGCGGCAGAGCTGGTGATCTCATGGCTCATCAAGGAGGTGGCCGACCTGATCTCCGGAGAGTGCACCTACGGTTTCAGCATGCTCCTGCTCGTCGCGGGCGGCGCGTTTGCGCTGTTGGGTCTGGGATGGCTGCTGGACAGAACATTTCTCTCCGAGTTTCGCGCCAAGGCCATGAAGCAGTATCGGGAATACGTTTTTGACCGGCTGATGGAAAAAGGGATCCAGGCCTTCGCCGGCGAGAACAGCTCGCTTTATATCTCCGCGCTCTCCAACGACGTGAACACGATCGAAACGGACTTCATCGGGAAACTGCAGAGCACGATACAGGTCGGCATCGCATTCGTCGGCGCGCTGGGCCTCATGCTCTGGTGCAGCCCGCTGCTGACGCTGATCGCCATCGGCTTCTCCCTGCTGCCCATCATCGTATCCGTGGTTTTGGGCAACAAAGCGGCAATGGCGGAAAAGAACGTTTCAGATCAAAAAGAACGCTATACCGGCATGCTGAAGGACGCGCTCATGGGCTTCTCTGTGATCAAGAGCTTCAAGGCGGAGAAAAGCATCTCCCGCTTGCACGGTCAAAGAAATGAAAACGTAGCGAACGCCTCGAAAACGCGCACGAAGGTCAACGTGCTGGTGGGCTACGCCTCCGGCATTGCGGGAGCGATCCTGCAGTTTGGGGTTTTCTTTGTGGCCGCCGCGCTGGCGCTCTCCGGCAAGGGCATCACGGCAGGCACCGCCATTGTATTCGTACAGCTGCTGAACTATGTGCTGGGGCCCATCCAGGCGTTCCCGACGTTTTTCGCCGGCATGATGTCCGCATACTCGCTGATCGACAAGCTGGCGCAGGCGCTGAACAAAAACATCCCCGATGAAGGCGGGCAGATCCCGCCGCTGCTCAGCGAGGGGATCTCCATCAGGGATCTGGAATTTGCCTATGAGGAAGGGAAGCCCGTGCTGCGCGGCGTGGATATGGCGCTTTCCGCCGGCGGCTGCTACGCGCTGGTGGGCGGCTCCGGCAGCGGCAAATCGACGATCCTGAACCTGCTGATGGCATCCTCCAAGAACTATCAGGGCGAGATCCTCTATGACGGGAAGGAACTCAAAACCGTATCCGCCGGCTCGCTCTATGACCTGGTGTCCATTATTCAGCAGAACGTATTTGTATTCAATAGCACGATCCGCGACAACATTACCATGTTTTCCCAGTTCCCGGAAGAGGAGATCGACCGCGCCGCGCGGCTGTCAGGGCTCAAAAAGCTCATCGACGAAAAGGGCGCGGACTATCTGTGCGGAGAAAACGGCTCCGGCCTCTCCGGCGGCGAGCGGCAGCGGATCTCCATCGCAAGAGCGCTCCTGCGAAAAACGCCAGTGCTGTTCGTGGATGAAGCCACGGCGTCCCTGGACGCGGAGACCTCCTTTGAGGTTCTGGACGCCATTTTGAAGCTGGACGGCTACACCCGCGTGATCGTTACCCACGACCTGGACGAAAACATCCTGCGCCGCTGCACCGGCCTGTTCGCGCTGAAAAACGGCGAGGTTTCGGAACAGGGTACGTTTGCAGAGCTTATGGAACGGAAGGGCTACTTCTATTCGCTGTTCACCGTCTCGCAGAGCGATCGTATTTTCGCAAGGCGTATTGAAGCTGGGCAGTATTCCGGCAGAACAGCGGCGCTGTGATCCGCGGCAGTTCCCCCACCCCTGTCTTTAAGCTGATAACAAAAATCCACATATACGAAAATAAGAGTTCCCTGATTTGCGCAGAGCGTTGTGAAATAAAGCGATACGCACAGTCTGTTTATCCCCCTTCAGCCCCGCTCTTTCGGCTCGATTTTCAGGAAAAATGCAGGAAACGATGGAAAACGCCGAAAATTGGATAGAAAGCAGCCCTCCGGCTCATTGCGCCGGAGGGCGTTCTGTTTTTTCTTTGGCAATAAGGAGCAGCCGTTTTGCCGGTCACTCCAGCGATCCGAAGGCCGCCACGGCCTCGTCCACCGTCAGCATGCCGTTGCAGACCTGCCACCCGGCCCGCCGCACCTGGCTGTCGGGCGTATCCGCCAGCCCCAGCTCAGAAAAATTGATGATATGGCCGGCATCCACCTGGCCGAAGGCGGCGTATACCCCATCCAGGGACATATCCACGCAGGGCGTCACCATACGCTTGGCCTGGGCCATGCGGTTCAGCTCCTCGGTGGATACCAGGAAGCGCATAAACTCGTTGGCCATATCCAGGTTTTTGCTGTTTTTGTTTACAGCAAAGCCCATGGAGATGGTGTTGATAAAGTACCCGCCCTTCTCCGTGGAAGGCACAGGATGGAAGCTGTACCGGAAGGGATGGGCGGCGAAGGCCTCGGACTGGCTTTCCCGCTTCTCCGTGCCGGAAACGGTGTTGCCCGTGGCGAACATCATGGGCACGTCACCCTCGAAAAAGCGCAGGATCACGGCGTTGTAATCATTCTCCATGGCGTTGCAGCGTTCCAGATCAATAAACCCGCGGCCCATAAAATCCGCCGCCAGCTCCAGCGCGCCGCGCATGTACTCAGCGGAGCCCTCCCCCATATCGTTCAATGCCTGGATGGCCGTCGGATTGCTCTGGAGCTGAGCGCAGAAGTAGGGATAATACAGGGGGAACAGCATAAAATTGCCCCGGTTGTAGGCCAGGATCGGGCTGGCGTAGCCGGCCTTCTGCAGCGCCTCGCAGGCGGAGATCAGCTCCGCGTAGGTGGTGGGAATGGCGATCTTCTCCTTTTCAAAGATCTCCTCGTTCACCAGCATGCCGTAGGTGGTGGTATACACCGGCACCGTGGGCACGCTGCCCTCCGCGGTTTTATACAAGAGGCTTTCGCGGATGCAGCTCAGATCGATGCCCAGCGCCGGATCGGCCAGGTTCTCAGCCAGCCCGCCATAGATGGAGGCATACCCCTCGCGGTAGCTCATCCACGGATAGGTGAAAAAGATATCCGGCGCCTCGGCGCTCTCCAGCGCGGTGACGATGATGCCGTTATAGTTATCCAGGAAGGTGTAATTCATCTTGACATGGGGATAATAGGCCGCAAAGCGGTTGAACTCCGCCTCCAGCGCCTCAAAATTATTATAATGGCCCGCCACGGTCAGGGAGCAGTCGGTTTGGGTATCCAGCCGTGGCTTAAACCCGGCGGCCTCCTCCGGGGGCGCGGGCGTCTCCTGGCCGCCGCAGGCCGTCAGGAACAGCGCCAGCGCCAGGATCACCGCGCACAGGGCGGTCTTTTTCGCGCTTCGGTTTTTCATTTTTCTCTTTCCTCCTTGATCCTTCTGATTTCCTTCATGACCAGCTTCATATCGATGGGCTTGGCGATGTGCCCGTTCATCCCTGCCGCCAGGCATTCCGTCACGTTTTCGGAGAAGGCATCCGCCGTCATGGCAATGATGGGGATGCCCGCGGCCTGGGGATCGGGCAGCTTCCGGATCGCCTTTGTGGCCTCGATGCCGTTCATAACCGGCATCTGGATATCCATAAAGACCAGGTTAAAGGTCCCCGGCTTGGCGCTGGCGATGCGCTCCACGGCCAGCTGGCCGTTTTCCGCCCGCTCAGTTTCGATGCCCTGCATCTGCAGCAGCATGGAGACGATCTCCCAGTTGATCTCGTTATCCTCCGCCACCAGGATGCGCATGCCGGCCAGGTCGGCGTCCTCGTTCTCCTGATCGCCATGCCGGCTCTCGCTGCCCAGCATTTCGCTCAGCTTATCGTACAGCGTGGAGCGGAACAGCGGTTTGCTGATAAAGCCGTTCACCCCCGCCTGACGGGCCGCCTCCTCCAGATCGGACCAATCGTAGGCGGAGATCAGCAGGATGGACACGTCGCCGCCCACCTTTTGCCGGATCCGCCGCGCGGCCTCTATGCCGTCCATATCGGGCATCTTCCAATCCAGGATCACCACCCGGTAATCGGCCTTCCCGGATACCATGCGCACGGCCTCCGCGCCGCTGCCCACGGTATCGGCCTCCGCGCCGATGGAGCGCAGGGTATCCCGGGCGGTCTCCAGCAGCACCGGATCATCATCGGCCAAAAGCACCCGGATGGGTGGCAGCACCATATCGTCCACCAGCCTGTCGGCCAGCGGGATCTCCAGCGTAACGGTAAAGGTGGTCCCCTTCCCCTCCTCACTCTGGCAATCGATGGTGCCGTGCATCAGGTCGATCATCTGCTTGGTGATGGCCAGGCCCAGGCCGGTGCCCTGGATGCTGTTTACCCGGCTGTCGGTCTGGCGGGAGAAGGGCTTGTACATCCTGGTCATAAACTCCGGCGTCATGCCAATGCCGGTATCGGCCACCACGTAGATCAGGCGCGCGGTTTTTTCCGTTTCGCCCGGCTCCTGCCGCATATCCACGCATACCTTTCCACCGGGCTCGGTATACTTGATGGCGTTGGAGAGCAGGTTAATATAGATCTGGTTGATGCGCAGCTGATCGGCATACAGGTATTCGTGCTCAAAATGATTGATGCGGAAATTGAAATCGATGTTCTTTTCCCGCACCATGGGCTGGGAGATATTGACCAGATTCTCGGCGCACTCCACGATGGAGAAGGTAACCGGGCTCAGGTTCAGCTTTCCGCTTTCCACCTTGGAAATATCCAGAATATCGTTGATCAGCGTAAGCAGATGGCTGCTGGCCAGGTTGATCTTGTGCAGGCTTTCCCGCACCGTGGCCGTATCCTCCACGTTTTTGCCGGCGATGGCCGTCAGGCCGATGATGGCGTTCATGGGGGTGCGGATATCATGGCTCATGGTGGAAAGGAAATCGGTTTTGGCGCGGTTGGCGCTGTCCGCGGCGGCGGCGGCGGTCTTCAGCTGCCGGTTGAGGCCCGCCATATTGATCAGGTTAAAGATCAGCAAAAGCAGCAGCCCTGCGGTCACGGCGCCCACCAGCGTCCAGTTCATCACCGTTTTGCTGATCGACTCCATGGGGATCATGGTAACGATGATCCAGTCATCGGTGGAATTGACCCGGGTATGGGCGATCAGGCAGCGCTCGCCGGTGGAATTGTTGATCTCCATGGAGCCCGGCGCGCCCGACACACTGGCTTTTATGCTTTTCAGATCGGCGGCGCTGGGGCTGTTGTAGGACTGATAAAAATCGTAGAGGTTGGAGTTCTTGAAGGCGTAGCCCTTGATGATGTAATTGCCGGCGGCGTCGATCAGGGAAATTTCCGCGTTGCTGTATTGCTCGGTGGGGAAAACCCATTTTTGCTCCAGGATGGATACCGGGACCACGCGCAGCACCACCGCCTCCCGCGGCTGCCCTCCCTCCTCCGCCCGCAGGGTGATGGGCGCGCAGAAGGCGATGGACTGAATGGCGTTGATGGGGTTGGTGTAGGCGCGGGTCACGTTGACCCGGCTGTCCGGCCGCAGGAACTCCTCAAAGCCATCGCTGAAGATGTTGATATTCGCATAGGAGACTTCATAATGATCCCCCGCGCCTGTCTGGGCCACGGTGGAAAGACCGTTCAGCGACTGATCCTCGATGAACAGGATATGGGCCATCACATACTGCACGCCCACCGCGTCCCGCAAAAAAGTGATCGCCTCCCCGGCGGTCATATCGTTGGCGTTGATATAATGGGCCCAGCTGCCGCATACCTGCTGCTCGCCCACCAGGTAATTGGTGGTCACGCTTTCCATGGCCACGGTCATATTTTCAAACGCCTCTGTCTGAGAAGCGATCATCCGCTGCTGCTCGCTGCCCACATACAGCAGAACAAAAGCCATAATGGCCAGGATGATAAACAGATTTCCCAGGATCATCAGGCTTTTTTTCATTTCGTCACATCCTCGTTGTACATGTATGAATGCGCATAAAACCAGTATTATTATATCATAATCTGCACAGTTTGGCAATCATATTTCCCGTATAAAACGCTGTTTATCGGCGCCCGCGCCATTTGTAAAATTTGCTGTTTTCCTTGATTTCCTGCGCACTGCGGGGCAATCTGTGATACAATAAGCGCGTACCGTGATCCATAAAAACAAAGGAGGAAGCGTAATGAAGAGGATTTTGTCCATGCTGCTGATTGCGATGCTGGTTTTCTCCGTTTCCCTGGCGGAGGAGGTTCCCCAGCCGGAAGGCGGGAAGCCGTTTGAGGGATACTGGGCGCTGATGGGCGGACTCATCGAAATCACCTACGAGGAAGAGGGATACCGCGTAACCGTGGATCTGCTCAACCAGGAGGACAGCATCATCACCCATTGGGAGTACCCCTGCTATTACGATATCAGAACAAACGCGCTGGAATCGATCTTCGCCTCCAAATCCGCATATGCCTATGACGTGGAAAGCAAGGAAGCGACGTTCATCGAAACGGAATACGAGGGGCTCCTGGACGAATCCAAGTCCAGCCTGTTCCACATCAACGATCAGTATAAGCTGATCTGGGACGATGGATATGAGCACGCCGGCGAGGACCTGGAATTTGTCAGCATCGGCAGATTCCCCGGCGTATGGCGCAACGACGCGGAAGAAGTGGTCGTATCCTTTACCTGGGAAGGCCTGGTGGAGGAATCCTACTACTACACCGTGCAGATCCGCCGCGGCGGCGAGGAGACCTTTACGGAGTTTACCATGCAGGGCCTCTATGATCCGGATACCAATAAGCTGACCGCTTCCGGCACCGCCATCGTCTTTACAAAGGACGCGATTGGCAATTACGAGCCGCAGGCGGACAGCGAAACCTACGACGCCGTGTTCTCCATGCTGGAGAACGGCCATCTGCTGTTTGAGACAGCCAACGGCATCGAGCTGGAATACGATATCATGGGCGAATATGATCTTTCAGAGGGTTGATTAACCATGAAAAAAGCAATTGTTTTGATTCTTGCACTGTTGATGACGCTCACCGCCGCCTATGCGGAAGAGCCGACCTTGGATCTTCTGTCCAGCCTGGAATGGGATTTCAGCAGCGGCGCGGGCGCCTGGTCCACCGGTCTGCGGATCGCCCCGGATGGAACCTATAAAGCGATATACCATGACAGCGAAATGGGCGACGCGACGGACGACTATCCCGAGGGAACCGTTTACCTTGCCGTGTTCACCGGTCATATGTCCCTGGGCGCCCAGCTGGACGACCATAGCTGGGAAGTACACATCGACAGCCTGAACGTATCAGATGCCCCCGGCGAGGAAATCATCGAGGATGGCGTCCGCTATATCACCGCCGAGCCCTACGGCATCAGCGAGGGCGATACCATGCGGCTCTATCTGCCCGGCACGCCGGTGGAGGGCTTCACCGAGGAAATGCAGATGTGGGCGCACCTGTTTGACATGGAAGAAGCGCCCGCGGAGCTGCCCACCTGGTTCCTGTACAGCGAAAAGAATAACAGTGGTTTTGTGGGTACCGAACAGCCGGAGGATGTGGGCATGATCAATCCCTGGATCGATACCACCGCAGAGCAGCTGACGGAGCTCTCCGGCCTGTCCTTCGGCGTGCCTGAAGGGGCGGAAATGGCGATGAATACTGCGCCCGCATCCAGCCCGCGGCGGAGGTTATGAACATCTCCGGCATGTATTTTGCCTGGGATCATGAGGAAGCCGTGCAGATCAATCATTGCGAAGGCACGCTGGGCCTGGCCCAGACTGGCAGCGAGGACTGGGTGGAGCTGTGCCAGTGGTTTGACGCCGCCCCCGGCCTGATGTATTCCCTTTCCGTTTCCACCACCGATTCCGACGGCCTGGATCTGACCGCCGTGGCCGATATGGTGTACCTGCCCGTCCAGGGAGAAGTGTAATGCTATTATCATCAAGCTGAAATTGGACGGGGAAACGGTTAGAGTGAAGAGTGGAGAGTGAAGAGTGAAGAACTATATTGTCTTCCAGGACACACTATAAAACTCCACTCTTAACGCTAAACACTTAACTCTCAAAATGAAACGCCCGCCGGAAAACCGGCGGGCGCATGTTTTTTTTAGGGAATCTGCGATTACTTGATGGTTACGGAGCCGCGGGGAGCGCCATAGGCCTCGGCGGTGATGGTGCCGTTCAGCACCTCTTCGATATAGGCCATGACGGCTTCAT
>CADAHU010000087.1 GCA_902787835.1 uncultured Eubacteriales bacterium | reverse complement strand
CGAGGCGATCATCATGGAAAAAACCACGCTCAAATCGGTTTCCGGCAAGGAGATCCAGCTGTATATCTGGCCCATCGAAGCGCCCCGCGCGGTGGTGCAGCTGGTGCACGGCATGGCGGAGCATATGGCCCGCTACGATCGGCTGGCCCAGGCGCTGAACGGGGCGGGGTATGCCGTGGTGGGGCACGATCACCTGGGGCACGGGCCGCTGGCGAAAAAGGAGGAGCTGGGGTATTTTGGCCCCCAGGATGGCTGGGATCATCTGATCCAGGATATGCATCAGGTGACGGCCTTCGCGAAAAAGCGCTTCCCCGGCCTGCCCCACGTGCTGCTGGGGCACAGCATGGGCAGCTTCGCCACCCGGGAATACCTGATCCGCTACGGAAATGAGCTTTCCGCCTGCGTGATCAGCGGCACCGGCTGGCATCCCGCCGCCCTGGCCGCCGCGGCCCGGAGCATGGCGGCAATGTGCGGGGCGCTCAGCTGGACCAAGCCCGCCAACTTCGTAAACAAAATGGGCTTCGGCAGCTACAACAAGGCCTTCCAGCCCGCCCGCACGGCCTTCGATTGGCTGAGCCGGGATGAAAAAGAGGTGGATAAATATGTGGCCGATCCGCTGTGCGGCTTTGTGTTCACCGCCCGGGGCTTTTATGATATGTTCGGCGGGCTCAAGGAATTGAGCAGGCTGGACCGGCTGCAAAGCATGCCAAAGGCGCTGCCGGTGTATTTCCTCTCCGGGGCCATGGACCCGGTGGGCGCCAATGGCGCCGGGGTCAAAACGGTGGCCCAGCAGTTCCGGGACGCCGGGATGAAGGACGTGACGGTGAAGCTCTACGAGGGCGGCCGGCACGAGATGTTCAACGAGATCAACCGCGACGAAGTAACCGCCGATCTGATCGATTGGCTGAAAGTGAAGGTGAAATAATATGCCCAATATCTATCGCCCCTTCCCCGGGGATATTACCAAGGTGCACGGCATCCGCGTGGGCCAGACGCAAAACGAGGAGGCGCTTACCGGCGTCACCGTGGTGATGGCCCCGGCCCAGGGCGCCACCGGCGGCGTATCGGTGCGCGGCGCGGCCCCTGGCACCCGGGAAACCGACCTTTTGAAGCCCGGCAACCTGGTGGAGGCCGCCCACGCCGTGGTGCTCTCCGGCGGCAGCGCCTATGGCCTGGCCGCGGCGGACGGTGTGATGCGCTATCTGGAGCAGATGGGCGTGGGCCTGGAAATGGCGGGCCAGCGGGTGCCCATCGTGCCCGCCGCCGTGCTCTATGATCTGGGCGTGGGCGACGGATCGGTGCGCCCGGACGCCGCCATGGGCTACAGCGCCTGCGTCAGCGCCGGCAAGGGCATGGCCCAGGGCAAGGTCGGCGCGGGCGCCGGCTGCACCGTGGGCAAGCTGGTGGTGGGCGCGCAGCCCCAAACCAGCGGCATCGGCAGCGCCAGCATCACCCTGCCCGAGGGCGTCACCGTGGGCGCGGTGGCGGCGGTGAACGCTGTGGGCGACGTGTACCATCCGGTCACCGGCGAGTGCATCGCCTGCGCCCGCATGGAGGATGGCACCCGCGTGCCCGCCGAGGGCCTGCTCATGGGCCAGGCCGCCGCCCAGCAGATGCTGCATATCCCCGCCCCGGGCAGCAACACAACCATCTCCGTGGTGGCGGTGGATTGCAAGCTGACCAAGGAGCAGTGCCAGCGCCTGGCCGACGTGGCCCACGACGGCTACGCCCGCACCATCCGCCCGGTGCATACGCAGATGGACGGCGATACCGTGTTCAGCCTGGCCACCGGCCGGGTGGGCAGCGATGTGAACTTTATCAAGCTCTGCGCCGCCGCCAGCGAGGTGATGGCCCGGGCCATCGCCAACGCCATCCTGCTCAGCCTGGACGCATGATCCGGGGCCTGGGCTGCGATGTGTGCGCCGTGGAGCGCATGCAAAAAATACTGGAAAATCCCCGCTTCCTGGAGCGCTGGTTTACGCCGGAGGAGCGGGCTTACATCGGCGCGCGCAAAAACGCCGCCGAGACCGCCGCGGGCATCTTTGCCGCCAAGGAGGCCTTCGTCAAGGCCCTGGGCACGGGCTTTTCGGGCCTGACGCCCGATCACGTGGCCGTGACCCATGGCGCGGACGGCGCGCCGCAATACGACATCCGGGATAAAATGCGCGCCGCCCTGGCGCTGCGCGGGGCGGAAACCGCCTTTTTATCCATCAGCCACGATGGCGGCGTGGCCATGGCGGTATGCGTGCTGGAGGGACGGAGGAGTTTGCCATGAGCCCGGACAATCAGGGAAAAATCCTGATCTATCAGACCGAAAAAGGGGATACAAAAGTAGATGTTTGGTTTGATCAGGATACAATTTGGATGACGCAGCACAGCATGGCGGAGCTGTACCAAACCTCCACCCAGAACATAACACAGCATATTCGGCACATTTATGCGGAAGGAGAGCTGGAGGAGAATTCAACTTGTAAGCATTACTTACAAGTTCAAACCGAGGGCAGCCGCAGCGTACAGAGAAAAACAAAGTATTATAATCTCGATATGATCCTGTCTGTGGGATACCGCGTTCGGAGCAGCGTTGGCATTCAATTCCGCCGCTGGGCCAACGGTGTTTTGACACAGTTCATGCAAAAAGGATTTGTGCTGAATGATGAACGCCTGCGCGAGCCACGTGAATTTGGCACCGATTATTTTGATGAGCTCCTGGAAAGAATCCGGGATATACGTGCCAGCGAAAAACGCATGTATGCAAAAATAAGGGATATTTTTGCGCTTTCAGTGGACTACGATGGAAAGAGCGAACGGGCGCAGCTTTTTTTCAAATCCGTACAGAATAAGCTGGAGTATGCCGCTACGGGATATACAGCGCCGGAAATCATATTCACGAGAGCCGATGCCCGAAAGGACAACATGGGCTTAACGGCATACAAAGGCGCAAAGGTGCGCAGAAGCGATGTGACGATCGCAAAGAATTATATGTCCCAGGAAGAGATCAGCACGCTGAACCTGATCGTGAATATGTATTTGGATTATGCGGAATTGCAGGCGAAGCAGCATCATGCCATGCATATGGCGGATTGGGAGGAGAAGCTGAACCAGTTTTTACAGTTCAATGGACGGGAAATACTGCTGAATGCCGGGAAAGTGAAACGGGAAATTGCGGAGAAGCTGGCTTTGGATCAATACGAGCAGTATGATGCCAACCGCCGTGCCGCGGAACTGGAAGACATGGAAGTGCTGACAGAAGAAATAAAGCGTCTGAAACCATAATTTGAATGGGGAGTTTAACCATGCGATATATCCTGACCCCGCAGCAAATGCGGGATGCCGAGCAGGCGGCCTTTCAGGCGGGGGTATCCCCGCTGCTGCTGATGGAAACGGCGGCGCGGGCGGCCTTTGAACAGTTAAAAGCCCTGCTGCCCGGCGGCGGACGGGTGATCTTTGCCTGCGGCCCGGGCAATAACGGCGGCGACGGCCTGGCCATGGCGCGCATGTGGTATGCGGCGGGCCAGGAGGCGGTCGTCGTCCTGCCTGCCGCGCCCACCACCGCCGATGCCCAGACCAACCTGCGCTATGCCCAGGCCCTGGGTATCCCGATCGTCGATCGGATCACCGGCCCGGCGGACGCCGCAGTGGACGCGCTGTTCGGCACGGGCTTCCATGGTTCCATCCGGGCGGGCAGCGTGATGGGGGAGCTGGTGGAAGCCATCAACGGCCTGGGCTGCCCCGTGCTCAGCGTGGATATCCCCAGCGGCATGGACGGCCTTACCGGGCATGCGGCGGGATTGTGCGTCCGGGCGGATCAAACCGTCACCTTCCACGCCGCCAAGCAGGGGCTGATCTTTACCGATCATCCCGGGCTGGTGGGCAGGCTGATCGTTGCCGATATCGGCCTTGCGCCAGCCCCGGGCATTCCCTGGCCGGACAGCCTGTCCGACTTGCTGCCGCCCCGGGCCGCCAACGCCCACAAGGGAACCTGCGGCCGGGCCGTGCTCCACGCGGGCAGCCCCGGCATGGCGGGCGCGGCGGTGATGGCGGCGCTCGGCTGCCTGCGCGCCGGGGCCGGGCTGGTCACCGTGGTATGCCCCCGGGAGATCGTGCCCATCCTGCAGACCGCCGTGCCGAACGCCATGTGCCGGGCGGCGGAGGAGCGCCCCGACCTGCGCTGCGACGCCCGGCTGCTGGGCTGCGGCCTGGCGGAAACGGAGGAAACCTGGCGGGAGCTTGTATGCCTGCACGATGAAAGCACCCCCGAGGTATGGGACGCCGGGGCGCTGAACCTGCTGGCGGCGCATCCCCAGGCGCTGGGGCCGAACGCCTATATCACGCCTCACCTGGGGGAGGCCGCCCGGCTGCTGGGAAAAGAGATCCCGGCCATCGCCGCCGATCTGCCCGCCGCCGCCCGGGCGCTCAGCGAAAAATACCGCTGCAGCGCCGTGCTCAAATCCCACGTCACCGTGATCTGCTCCTGGGACGGGGCCCTGGCGGTGAACACCGCGGGATCGCCCGCCCTGGCCAAGGGCGGCAGCGGCGACGCCCTCAGCGGCATCCTGACCGCGCTGCTGGCCCAGGGGCTGCGGGGACAATCCGCCATGCGGGCGGCCTGCCTGTGGCTGGGCCGGGCGGGGGAGATCGCCGCGGAAAAATACGGCGTGCGCTCCGCGCTGACCGCCGATGTGATCGCCTGCCTGGGCGACGCGGAAAGGGAAGCCTATGATTGACGACAGCAAGCATACCTTTATCGCCACCGCCGCCGCGGGGCTGGAGGGCGTATGCAAGCGGGAGCTTTTGCGCCTGGGCTTTGCCGACGCCCGGGCGGAGCTGGGCTGCGTGCGCTTTACCGCCGATTTTCCCGGGGCCTTCCGCGCCTGCCTGTGGCTGGGCAGCGCCGATCGGGTGCTGCTGGTGATGGCGGAGGGCGAATGCCGCACCTTTGAGGAGCTGTTCCAGCTGGTCCGGTCCGCGCCCTTCAGCGAGGTTTTGCCCAGGGATGCCGCCATCCCGGTATCGGGCCGCTGCGCCCGCAGCCAGCTCATGAGCGTGCGGGACTGCCAGGCCATTACCAAGAAGGCCATCGTGGAGCATATGCGGTCGGCCTATCACACAAGCGCCCTGCCGGAGACCGGGCCCCGGTATCAGGTGGATGTGGCGCTGCATGGCGACGTGGCGCGGATCACCATCGATCTGTGCGGCGACGCGCTGAACCGCCGGGGCTACCGCACCTGGAACGGGGAAGCGCCCCTCCGGGAGACCGCCGCCGCGGCGCTGGTGACGCTCAGCGGCTGGCGCGGCGATACCCCGCTGCATGATCCCTGCTGCGGCACCGGCACGCTGCTCATCGAGGCGGCCTTCCGCGCCGCCCATCGCGCCCCGGGGCTGACCCGCGGCTTTGATGTGGAGCGCTGGCCCCGGGTGGACGCCGCCGCCCTGGAGCGCATCCGGGAGGAGGCGAAAAAGCAGTATGATCCCGCCCGCATCCCCGCCATCAGCGGCAGCGATATCAATCCCGAGGCGCTGGAGCTGGCCCGCCGGCATATCCGCCAGGCCGGGCTGGAGGGAAGGATCCGGGTATTCCAGCGGGATCTGCGCGATCTGCAGCTGGAGGAAAAGGAGATCTGCTTCCTTACCAACCCGCCCTACGGCGAGCGCCTGGGCGACCGCAAGCAGTGCGAGGCGCTGTACCGGCAGATGAAGCCGCTACTGCAGCGCCACCCCGGCAGCCGCCTGTGCGTGATCACCAGCCATCCCGGCTTTGAGCGCGTGGCGGGGCTGCGCGCCGTCAAAAAGACCCGGCTGTACAACGGCCGGCTGGAATGCAACTTTATGCGGTTCTGATTTAAGAAAAGGAGAAAACGCCATGAAACGCAGCCTGATCATTCTTTTATCCATCCTGCTGGCGGCTGCGCTGACGCTGCAGTGCGCCTGGGGCGCCAGCTATCCCTGCGTGGGCTATACCGCCCAGCGGGGCGTCAACGTGCGGGAGAGCACCAGCACCAGCAGCCGCCTGGTGCGGCAGGTGTCCCAGCAGGGAACCAGCCTGACGGTGCTGGGGGAGACGCGCAACGGCAAAAACGCGCTGTGGTATTACGTGCAGCTTGGCAGCGGCGAGGTCGGCTACGTCCGCAGCGATCTGATCTCCTTTAAGCCGGTCTCCACCGCGCGGGCCCGCACCCTTTCCGCTCTGCAGGATAAGGCCCGGGGCGATTTCCGCACCGTATCGGCCCAGCTGATCACCGGAAAGGAGTGGCCCGCCTATGCCGGCCCGGGCACGGGCTACCTGCGCGGGGCCAATGGCAAGGCCGTGATGTCCACCAACGATACCGCCTATATCTATGGCCGGGAGGGCGGCTGGCTGCTGGTTCAGTATAATATTTCCGCGGGGCACAACCGCTTCGCCTATATCCAGGCGGAGGCGGTGGAATCGCCCTATGCCGTGCCGGAGCTGAATTTTGCGCGCACTCCGGCCACCCTGCTCCAGGACAGCGCGCTGACCGACGATCCCCTGCATTCCCAGGCCGCCCTGATGAACATGTCCGCGGGGAGCCGCGTGACGCTGCTGGCGCAGATGGACGGCTGGGCGTATATCGAGTGCGGCATGGCCCGGGGCTTTGTGCCCTATTCCAGGCTGGATCTGGGCAGCTATGCCCCCAGCCTTCCCGCCGTCACCGCCGCCCCGGTCCCCGGCCCTGTGCTGATCACGGCGGCCCCGAGCCAGCCCGCCGCCGGCGACTGGCGGCAGGTTTACCGGGAGCTGCTGCTGCAAAACGCGGCGCAGATCCGTGCCTATGAGCAGGCGGAGGGCGAAATCCAGCGGGATAACCTGCAATACGGGGGAGCGGCGGGCGCGCCGCTGTACGTGGCGCTGTACGATATCACCGGCGACGCCGTGCCGGAGCTGTTCTTCATCGCGGGCAATCCCTCCGGGATGAACGGCCTGATGGAATACGGCATGCTGGGGGCGGCCGATCTGCATGTGTACACCGTGCGGGACGGCCGGGCCGCGCAGCTGCTGGAGGTGCCGGAAATCTTCCTCTACGCCGATAACGGCCCCGATTACCATATCTTCCAGACCGCGGCCACCGGCAGGGATCTGCTGATGGTTTACGGCGTGGGCGCGATGTACACCTACTGCCGCTATCAGGCCCAGGCCGACGGCAGCTGGCAGGCGGTGGATCAGGTGTCGGAATACCACGAGTATGAGGAGGAGGTCGACACCTATTACCATAACGGCGCCGCCATGACCCGGGAGCAATACCAGCAGGCTATCCGCGCCTATCAGGATTACGCCGCCCAGGGCATGGTGCTGGCCGACAGCCTGAAGGATCAGGGCACGCTGGCGGGCGTCCGCTATACCCTGGAGGAGGCGCTGGCGGTGCTGGCCGGAGAAGCCGACGGCAATGGCTGACGGTATAAACCCGCCGATCCGCGGCACACTGTAAGCGGAGGTGGGCGGAATGGAAACGCGCAAAGCCAGGTTGTTTTTGCTGCGGCAGCGCAGAAAGCGCATGCGCCGCAGCGGCAGAAACCTGCAATGAATAAAAAACCGTCCGGAAATTATCTGCTCCGGGCGGCCTTTTTGGCCCAAAGGCCCAGTATCCCTTGCCTTTTTGGAGCGCCGTTGGTATAATAAGATTACCTATTCTTCTCATAAAGGAGAGATGAACATGAGGAAAGTTGCTTTTATGCTGATCTGCGCGGCGCTGCTCAGCCTGCTGCTGGCCTGCGCCTGGGGCGAGGGCGCCGGCTACACCTATACGGTGGAAGCGGACGGCACTGCCCGTATTACCAAATGGACCGGGACGGATACCGAGCTGACGGTGCCCGCCACCCTGGATGGCCACGCCGTGGTCACCATCGACCGGAACACCTTCTGGGGCTGCGATGATCTGATTGCGGTCACCATCCCGGCGGGCGTAAAAACCCTGGGCAGCAACGCTTTTTACAGCTGCGATAACCTGACCCGGGTCACCCTGCCCGAGGGCCTGGTTTCCATCGGCTACGAGGCCTTCCAGAGCTGCAAAAACCTGGAGACCATCAACCTGCCCTCCACCCTGCAGGAGCTGGGCTACGGCGCGTTCTCCAAGTGCAAGAGCCTGACCGCCATCGCCCTGCCCGCTTCCCTGACCACCGTAGGCTATAACCCCTTCTACAGCGCTACCGATCTGGAAAGCCTGACCGTGGATCCCGCCAACCCCCAGCTGGAGGTTGTGGACGGCGCGCTGATCGACAAGCAGAGCCATACCCTTCTGAGCTATCCCGCCGGCCGCAACCAGACCAGCTACGCCGTGCCGGAGGGCGTCACCGCCATCGGTGATTACGCCTTTATGGATTGCGAGGCGCTGGAGACCGTTACCCTGCCCGCCAGCGTGACCAGCATCGGCAAATACGGCTTCAGCGGCTGCGAGAGCCTGATTCAGGTGCCCCTGACCAGCAGTGTGACCACCCTGGGCGCCTATGTGTTCTATGACTGCGAAAGCCTGAAAAACGTGGAGCTGCCCGCGGGCATCACCGCGCTGCCCCGCTGGGCCTTTGCCGGCTGCGAAAAGCTGAGCTGGGTTTCCATCCCCGCGGGCGTGACCAGCATCGGCGATAACGCCTTCTACGACTGCGAAAAGCTGACCGCCGTAGCGCTGCCCGAGGGCCTGACCAGCATCGGCTATGAGGCCTTCCAGAACTGCGAAAGGCTGACGGACGTGCAGCTGCCCGCCTCGCTGACCAGCCTGGAGTACGGCGCGTTCTCCGGCTGCAAGAGCCTGACCGCGCTGACCATCCCCGCCCGGCTGAGCAACATGGGCTATAACCCCTTCTATGGCTGCGCCAAGCTGAGCCTGACCCTGGAGGAGGGCAACAGCTCGTATGAGCTGGTGGACGGCGTGCTGTTTGGAACAACCACCAAAACACTGATCTGCTATCCCGATACCCTGACCGCCCAGAGCTATACCGCGCCCGCGGATACCCGGATCATCGGCAGCTATGCCTTCTTCCGCAACAGCAACCTGACCGAGATCGTTCTGCCCGAGGGCCTGACCGATATCGAGAACAGCGCCTTCAGCCGTTGCGAGGCGCTGACCGCCGTCACCCTGCCCAGCACCCTGCGCACCATTGGCAGCTCCGCCTTTGAATACAGCAAAAAGCTGACCGGCATCACGGTGCCCGAGGGCGTTGAAAAGATCGAGAGCTGGACCTTCAGCAGCTGCAGCGCCCTGGTGTCCGTTACCCTGCCCGCCAGCATCACCGAGATCAACAATTACGCCTTCAGCACCCACAGCGATGATCTGGTGATCTACGTGACCGAGGGCAGCGCTGCCGAGCAGTTCTGCCGGGAGAAGGAGCTGACCTTCCAGTACGCCACGGCTGCTCCCGCCCCTGCCAAGCGCAGCATTTTCGATTGATCCATCGGTTTTCCAACATTTCCGCCGGGCTTTTCCCGGCGGTTTTCTGTTGGATTTTGAACCGGAAACGCGGAGCATGATATGCTTCGGTCAATCATGGACAAACAAATTGGGATTTGGCGGGGAATGGGAAACGTTCGAGGCCTCCGCGGCCTCGAGCTCTGCGCCAAAGGACCTTCGGCCCTCTGGACTCCCAACGGGCGACCCAGCTTGAGACGACGAACAAACTCGTTTCCGCCAGCTTGGTTAAGTCGCCAAGCGAGTTTGCGCACCGCGCGGCCAGCGAAGCTGGCCTTGCCCGGGAACGGTTGCAGGCGTTAAAGCCTGTTGGCGGAAAAGCCCGCAGCAGGAGCGGCGACAAACGCAGCCTTCTTCGGTTCCTTCTTGGGCTCCAAGAAGGAACGCTCCCGTTCGTACTCCTTCCCGCCAAATCCCAATTTTACGGATGTTTATCCCAGCCTGATTGGCATCAACAAACGATGGATCACACCGCGCCCTGGGCCATCATGGCGTCGGCCACCTTCAGGAAGCCGGCGATGTTGGCGCCCAGCACGTAGTTGTCGGGCTCGCCGTATTCCTCGGCGGCAGCGGCGGCATTGGCAAAGATGTTCTCCATGATGCCCACCAGGCGCTGATCCACCTCTTCAAAGGTCCAGGAGAGGCGCAGGCTGTTCTGGCTCATCTCCAGGGCGCTGGTGGCCACGCCGCCGGCGTTGCTGGCCTTGCCGGGGGCAAAGAGCACGCCTGCGGCCTGCAGGGCCTGGGTGGCGTCCAGGGTGGTGGGCATGTTGGCGCCTTCGGCCACGGCGTAGCAGCCGTTGGCGATCAGCGCCTTGGCGCCGTCGATGTCCAGCTCATTCTGGGTGGCGCAGGGCAGGGCGATATCGCACTTGACCGTCCAGATGCCGCGGCAGCCCTCGGTATAAACCGCGCCGGGAACGCGGGCGGCGTACTCCTTGATGCGGCCGCGCTCCACCTCTTTGATCTGCTTGACCACAGCCAGGTCCATGCCCTTTTCATCCACCACGTAGCCGTTGCTGTCGCTCATGGCGATCACGGTGGCGCCAAGCTCCGTGGCCTTCTGGGCGGCGTAGATGGCCACGTTGCCGCTGCCGGATACGACCACCTTCTGGCCCGCGAAGCTCTTGCCGTGCTTCTTCAGCATGGCGCGGGTAAAGTAGCACAGGCCGAAGCCGGTGGCCTCCTTGCGGGCCAGGCTGCCGCCGTAGGTGAGGCCCTTGCCGGTGAGCACGCCCTCGTACAGGCCGGTAATGCGCTTGTACTGGCCGTACAGATAGCCGATCTCGCGGCCGCCCACGCCGATATCGCCGGCGGGCACGTCCTCATCCTTGCCGATGTACTTATACAGCTCGGTCATAAAGCTCTGGCAGAAGCGCATCACTTCGTTATCGCTCTTGCCCTTGGGATCAAAATCGCTGCCGCCCTTGCCGCCGCCGATGGGCAGGCTGGTCAGGCTGTTTTTAAGCACCTGCTCCATGCCCAGAAATTTGATGATGGACAGGTTGACGCTGGGATGCAGGCGCAGGCCGCCCTTGTAGGGGCCGATGGCGCTGTTGAACTGCACGCGGTAGCCGCGGTTCACCTGCACCTGGCCGTTGTCATCCACCCAGGGCACGCGGAACATAATGATGCGCTCCGGCTCCACAAACCGCTCCAGCAGGCCGGCCTTTTCATACTCCGGGTGCTTATCGAATACCGGGCTCAGCGAGGTGAGCATCTCCTGCGCCGCCTGCAGGAATTCCTTTTCATGGGCGTTGCGGGCGCACAGGCCGTCGTATACGCGCTGCACATAAGCGTTCATCATAACACAAAACCTCCTTGTTCTGGATACAGTATACAAAATCAACAATGCATATTGTAAGCGCCCAGGGGCAAAAAAACAAGATGCGGCGCTGTTTTTGCGCTGCATTTTGGTGTTTTTCTGTTGTACTTGACTGGCAAACCTTTGCTTTACAGCGCCGCCGCCGCTGTGATAAAATGACGAAAAAAGCGGGAAGGAAAAGAACTGTGAGCGAGGAAAACGGACGCTACGATCTCAGGATGGCCGCGGCCTACGTGCGGGGACGGCTGGGCGGCGCGGATACGCCCCTGGAGCAGCTGACCGACGGGGAATGCGCGGCGCTGATCGGGCGCGGACGGCAGGCGGGCATCGACCTGCACCATTTTAAGACCTTTGACGAGCTGCCCCGGGTGCGCATGGCCCTGGGCTTCCTCCGCAGCGTCCAGCCGCGGAGCCTGCTGGACGTGGGCAGCGGCCGGGGCGTGTTCCTGTTCCCCTTTTTGCGGGAGTTCCCCGGCGTGCCGGTGACCAGCCTGGATCTTTTGGACAAGCGCGTGGACATGCTGCGCGCCGTCAGCGCCGGGGGCGTAAGCAGCCTTACGGCGCTGCGGGGGGATATCTGCGCCTGGGACGCGCCGGACGCATCCTTTGACTGCGTCACGCTGCTGGAGGTGCTGGAGCATATCCCGGACGTGCAGGCCGCTGTGAAAAACGCCCTGCGCCTGGCCCGGCGGTACGTGGTGGTCACCGTGCCCAGCAAGCCGGATAACAACCCGGAGCATATCCACCTGCTCACCCGGGAAAAGCTTACCGCGCTGTTTGAGGGCGCGGGCTGCGCCAGGCTTAAATTCGGCGGCGTGCCGGGGCACCTGTTCATGACCGCCGCGGCGGGAAAGGACGATTGATCATGGAAACAAAAATCATCAAGTATCCCCGCACGCCGCATATCGAGGGCTCCCGGCTGCAGCCCGGGGACGAGGACCTGAGCCAGGTGCCCTTTGCCCAGATCGCCGGGCGGCCCCTGGTGATCGAGGAGAAGATCGACGGCGCCAACACGGCGGTGTCCTTTTCGCCGTCGGGGGAGCTGCTGCTGCAGAGCCGGGGCCATTACCTGGTGGGCGGCTACCGGGAAAAGCATTACGATCTGTTCAAGCAGTGGGCCACGGCCCAGCAGGGGCTGCTGCAGGAGGCGCTGGGCAGCCGCTATGTGATGTACGGCGAGTGGCTGTACGCCAAGCATTCCATTTATTACGACGCCCTGCCCCATTATTTTATGGAGTTCGATATCCTGGACCGGGAGACGGGCCGCTATCTGGATACGCCCGCCCGCCGCGCATTGACCCGGGATCTGCCCGTGTGCTCGGCGGCGGTGCTGGCCCGGGGGCGGTTCAGCCGCCTGGAGGAGGTCCTGCGCTATCTGGGGGATTCCAACTACATCACCGATAATCATATCGATAACCTGCGCCGCGCGGCGGCGGCCCAGGGGCTGGACGCTGACCGCATCTGCCGGGAGACCGATCATCGCCGCACCATGGAGGGGCTGTACATCAAGGTGGAGGAGGGCGGAGCGGTGACCGAGCGGGTCAAGTATGTGCGCGGCACCTTCCTGCAGGTGGTGGAGGCCTCCCAGGCCCACTGGCTGGAGCGGCCCATTGTGCCCAACGGCCTGCGCCGCCCGGTGGAGGCGCTGTTTTTGCCTGCGCTGGAGGATCAGCCATGATGAACGCCCTGCTCCGCGCCCTGCCCCAGCCGCCGGATTACGCCTGGAATTGGGCGGCGCTGGCGGCCCTGCCGGGGATGGGGACGATTTTTGACGATATGGCGCGCACCCATCAGCACCTGGCCTGGCACGGCGAGGACGATGTGCTGACCCACACGCGCATGGTGTGCGGGGAGCTGGCGGCGCTGCCCGGGTTCCGCGCCCTGGAAGAGGGCCCGCGCAATGCCCTGGCGCTGGCGGTGCTGCTGCACGATCTGGGCAAGCCTCGCACCACCCGGCTGGAGGACGGGGTGCTGACCTCCCCGCGCCACGGCCCGGTGGGGGCGCAGCTGGCGCGGGCGCTGCTGTGGACGGAGTACGGCTGCTGCGGCGCGCCGGAGGCCCAGCGCTTCCGGGAGGCGGTGTGCCTGCTGATCCGCCATCACACGCTGCCGCTGCATCTGTTTGAGCGCGCCAACGCGGAAACGTATGCCCGCAAGGTGGCCTCCGCCGGGCTGCTGGCCCCGTATTTTACGCTGGAGAGCCTGTGCCTGCTGGGGGAGGCTGACGTGCGCGGGCGCATTGCCGGCGATACGGCGGAGCGGCTGGAGCGGGTGGGGCTCAGCCGGGAGCTGGCCGCCGAGGCGGGATGCCGGACGGGCCCCTATCCCTTCCGCAGCGCCGTTACCGCCCGGGCGCTCTTTGCCGGGGGCAGCGTATGGGCCGATCAGGAGCTGTTTGACGATACCTGGGGCGAGGTCGTCCTGCTGTGCGGCCTGCCCGGCACCGGCAAGGACACCTGGATCGCGGCCCATTACCCCGGGCTGCCCATGGTGTGCCTGGATGATATCCGGGAGCGGCTGGGCGTGCGGCCCACCGATGATCAGGGCCGGGTGGCCCAGGCCGCCCGGGAACAGGCCAGGGCGCTGCTGCGGCAAAGGCAGCCCTTTATCTGGAACGCCACCAGCCTGACCGGCCAGCGCAGCCGGGAAATCGATCTCTTTGAAAGCTACGGCGCGCGGGTGCGCGTTGTTTATCTGGAAACGCCCTGGGAGGAAAACCTGCGCCGCAACGCTCAGCGCTCCCGCCGCGTGCCGGAAGCGGTGATCGGCTCCATGCTCTCCCGCCTGGAGCCGCCCCTGCCCTGGGAGGCCCGGCAGGTGGACTGGGTGTGCGTATGAGCGGGGACGGACGGGGTACGAACGGGGGCGTTCCTTTCTGCAGCCCAGAAAGGAACCGAAAGAGGCCGCGCTTGTCGCCGTAAATGCTGCAGGATACACGTCAACAGGCTTTAACGCCTGCCGCTGTTCCCGGGCCCGTAGCGCCCGGAAAACCTGCCCTTGGGCCGGTTTTCAGCGGAGGGCGGGCCGGAAGGCCCCGGGCAAGGCCAGCTTCGCTGATCGCTCGGTGCGCGTCGCGCACCGCTGAACACAGAAAAAATCCAGCAAAACCGAGCAAGCTTGGTTTTGCTGGATTTTTTCTGTGTTCTGGTTGTCCGGGAACTCGCTGGACGACCATGGACAAAACTGGCGGAAACAAGTTTGTTCGTCCAATCAAGCCGCTTCGCCGGCTGCTTCTTTGTTATCTTTCTTCTGGAAGAAAGTAACGTATCCCTTTCCCGCGCAGCGCGCAATTTACAGGTTCTTATTCCAGCCGCCCTGGCGTCTCCGGGGGCGCAGCAGGCCGGTAATGGCGTCGGCGGCTTTTTGCAGGGGCCGGGCGTGCTTTTTGACGGCCTTGGCGGCCTCAAAGGCGCCGCGGCGGTATTTGATGTTATCCGGGTCGCGGCGGGTGGCCTCCCGGTAGCTCTGGTGGGCGGTGGCGTACTGGCGCAGGCGCATCAGGATCTCGCCCTGGATGTAGTACCATTCGGCGTCACGGCTGGCGGCGCGCATCAGCTGGCGCAGGGCGTTATCCACCCGATCCTGCTCCAGCAGCCGCATGGCCATCAGCTTGGCGTCCTCCACGGGCACGGCGCCCAGGCCCACTTGGCGCTGGGCGGTGATGCGCATGGCCTCCTCGTAGGCCAGGTTCAGGCGGATCAATTGCTCCTGGGCCTGCTCCTGCTGGGCCTTTTCCTGAAACTGATCGGGGTGGCAGCGCTTTACATGGCTGCGATAGGCGGCGCGAACCTGCGCCTGGTCGGCATCCATGCTGAGGCCAAGCACTTCAAAGGCGTTCACGCAGGCAGCTCTCCCTTCTGAAAGGTCGTTTTTTTACAGCGGGGCGCGGGTAATCTCCGCCCCCAGGGCGCGCAGCTTGTCCTCTATATGCTCATAGCCGCGCTCGATGAAACCGGGCTCATAGATCTCGGTGGTGCCCTTGGCCATCAGCCCGGCGATGACCAGCGCCGCCCCGGCGCGCAGGTCGGTGGCGGTAACGGGCGCGCCGTACAGGTCGCGCACGCCCTCGATGATGGCGGTCTGCTCCACGATGCGCACCTTGGCGCCCATGCGCTGCATTTCGTTCAGGTGCTTGAAGCGGTTTTCAAAGATGGTTTCAATCACGATGCTGTCGCCGTTGGCGCAGGTCAGCATGGCGCTCATGGGCTGCTGCAGATCGGTGGGGAAGCCGGGATACTCCTGGGTTTTAAGGTTCACGGCCCGGTGCGGGCGCTCGCTGCGCACGCGGATGGTATCGTCGGTATCGGTTACCTGCACGCCCATCTCCAGCAGCTTGGCGGTCAGCGCCTCCATATGGGTGGGGATGCAGCCGCGGATCAGCACGTCGCCGTGGGTGGCGGCGGCGGCGATCATCAGCGTGCCGGTCTCGATCTGATCCGGGATGACGCTGTACCGGCTGCCGTGCATATAATCCACCCCGCGGATGCGGATGGTATCGGTGCCGGCGCCGCGCACGCGCCCGCCCATGGAGTTCAAAAAGTTGGCCAAATCTACGATATGCGGCTCCCGGGCGGCGTTATGTATGGTGGTGTTGCCGTGGGCCCGGGCGGCGGCCAGCATCACGTTGATGGTGCCGCCCACGGTGATGCGGTCAAAAAAGATATCCGCACCCACCAGCGTGCCGTTGGCGTAGATCATGCCGCCGTAAGCCCTTTACGTGCTGCTCAAAGGGACGGTTGCCGATGGCGCAGCCCCCGGGGTAGCCCACCTCGCACTGGCCGCAGCGGCCCAGCAGCGCGCCCCACAGGTAATAGCTGGCGCGCATGCGCTGGGTGTACTGGTAGGGCACGTGAAAGCCGGTGACCGGCCGCGGGTCCACCGTCATGCGGCGGCCGGTGGGATCGTAATCCACCTTGGCGCCCAGCAGCTCAAACATCTCCCGCATCACGTGCACGTCTTCTATATCGGGCAGGTTCTCCACCGTGCAGGGCTCGTCGCACAGCAGGATGGCCGGCAGTACGGCCACCGATGTGTTTTTGCCCCCGTATACGCAGGTTTCGCCCCGCAGCGGGTTCCCGCCCGTGATCAGCAATTTGTAGCGGTCCATGCGCTCTCCTTCCGGCTCGGAAAGTGTACACAAACAGGCATACGGATGGTATACCATCATCCAGTATAACACAAACCCCTGGTTTATGCAACCAATTCCGCCGCAATCTGCCTGCCCGCGCTGCCGCAATCTGCCTGCCCGCACTGCTTTTCCGGGGCGAAAACGCTTTTTCTTGCGGCGATAATTGACATCGGCGGCCTGTTTTGTTAAGATAGAGACGATGGAAAAGAATAGGCTGCCGCGCGTTTTGCGCCGGCATCGAAGGGAAGGATGCTGATTGATCAAACGGGTGATGGCGCTGCTGACGGCGCTGCTGCTGTGCGCAGCCGTCCCGGCCCTGGCGGAGGACGCCTTCAGCTTTCGCGGCGGCGTTCATTGGGACGCAAGCCCCGACGACGTGGCGCTGGCCGAGGGCGGGATCAGCGATTATCTGTATGAGATGGGCGATGTGTTTGCCTTCGGGTACGAGGGCATATCGGTCAGCAGGTACACGGCCTATCTGGCCTATGCCTTCCTGCAGGGCAAGTTGCAGGTGATCGGCTATCAGATCCGCGGCGGCGAGGAGGATATCGCCTATCTGACCACCGCCCTGCGCAAGGTATACGGCGAGGAGACCGAGGCCGATCTTGATTACCTGGCCGATACCCTTACCAACCTGATGAACCAGCGGTATACCGCCCGTCAGTTTGGCAGCGCGCGCGCCTGGGAGGCCGGGGACGGCACGCGCATCTATCTGGCCGCCGAGGAGGACGCCGTATCCATTTATTACCTGAACCCCAGCCTGTCCGTGGGCTACAACGTCGTCGGCCTGTAAACCGGTACCGAAGCGCGCATGACGCGATGAATAATAAATAAAAAGAAAGGATGCTGAACCATGAAAAAAACTGTTGCCGTATTGCTTGCCCTGTGCCTGATGCTGACCGCCGCCCTGGCCCTTGCCGAGGAGGCCTATCACTTTACCTTCCGCGGCGGCGTGGAATGGGATATGTCCTCCGCTGCCGTGCAGGAGATCGAGGGAGCGCCCGCCGCGGACGGCCATCAGGACGAGCGCTATTCTACCTGCAAGTATACGGGCGTGAAGATCAGCAAGTTTAACGGCGTCCTGGTCTATGTGTTCCGCGAGGATGTGCTCAAGGTCATTGGCTATCAGATCCCGGATGCCGCCGACGCCGATTTCAGCTATCTTGAGAGCGCCCTGGCCCAGGTGTACGGCGAGCCCGGCGAGGCAGATACCGCCCGGCTGGCGGCGGCGCTGAACGAAACCACCGGCATTGAGTACACCGCCGAGGATTTCACCAACGCCCACAGCTGGCAGCTGGCGGACGGCACCACCGTCGATCTGGTGATGGAGCAGGGCGCCATGGTGATCTACTACATCAGCCCCAACTACAGCGATATCTACAACGTGCAGGGCCTGTGATCCGGCCTTAAAGAAGGAAAGGAAAATCGACATGAAAAGAATCGTTGCTTTGCTGCTGGCCCTGCTGATGCTGGGCGTCTGCATTCCCTCCCTGGCGGAGGAGGCCCCCGCGCCCTTCGTTTTCCGCGGCAGCGTAAACTGGGATATGACCCTGGAGCAGGTGGCAGAGGCGGAGGGCCGCCAGCCCGACGAGACCTACGACGAGGAAGCCTACGTCATGGCGCGCTATAACGGCGTGCAGGTCAGCCGCTTTGCCGGCATGCTGGTGTATATGTTTGTGGATGGCGGCCTGAAGATGGCCGCCTATGGCCTGAGCGATCTGGAGGACGCCGATATCGAATATCTGGCGCGGGCCATGAGCTCCACCTACGGCGCGTATGAATCCACCGACGCGGAGAGCGCCGCGGCGCTGCTGGAGGGCGTGATGGGCGCTCCGGTGGAAACCTATCAGCTGGACGGCCTGGAGGCCCAGTACCTGTGGACGCTGCCCAACGGCACCCTGGTGATCGGCGGCAAGCAGTACGGCATCTTCGGCCTGTTCTACGTGAACCCCACCTGGAAGGCGGAAGAGGCCCCGCAGCAGGATACGGGCTACGCCTTTACCTTCCGCGGCGGCATCGCCTGGGGCATGAGCCCGGATCAGGTGCTGGCCATCGAGGGCCGCGAGCCTGCGGAGATCGAGGAAGCGGGCCGCGCGCTGGAAGCCTATTACAGCGATGTGAAGATCAGCCGCTATGACGGCATGCTGATGTACAGCTATCTGGATCAGGAACTGCGCTGCGCCGTGTATATGGTCAATGGCGCGGGCAGCCAGGGCTATACCTACCTGCAGCAGGCCATGGCGCAGGTGTACGGCGAGGCGAAGCAGGGCGATCGCTCCGGGCTGATCGAGGCGGTCAACCTCTATATGCCCGACGCCCAGTGGGACGAGGCCTATCTGACCGGCAGGTTTGACGATTGGTGCCAGTGGACGCTGGAGGATGGAACGGCCATCAGCATGATGCGGGGCGGCGAGGACATCGTCGTCGCCTATGTCAGCCCGATCGTGGCCGCGCCTGCCCTGGATCTGACCGGCCTGTGATCCCGGACTGCAAACGAAAGGATGAAAAGCAATATGAAAAGGATTGCCGCGCTGCTGTGCGCCCTGCTGCTGCTGACGGTTTCCTGCGGCGCCCTGGCAGAGGAAACGCCGGTCTTCACCTTCCGCAACGGCGTCCAATGGGATATGACCCCGGAGGAGGTGGCGGCCTGTGAAGGCACTCCGGCTGATTCCTCCCGGGAGGAGGAGATACGGAGCACCCTGGTTTATAATTCCGTCCAGGCGAGCAAGTATCCCGCCATGCTGGGCTACGTTTTTCTGGAGCATCAGCTGAAGACGATCATGTATATGATCTTCGATGTGCAAACGGAGGATTTCATTTACATGAAGAACGCCTTGGCCCAGGTGTACGGCGCGTCTCAGGATGTGGACCTCCTCCAGATCACCGAGAGCATTGCCGTGATCTGCGGTGTTGATCTACCCGACCTGACCCAGGAGGACTTTGCCAATGCGGAGTGCGCCTGCTGGCAGTTGGACGACGGCACGCGGATCATGCTGTACCGGGAGAAATCCACTGGGGAATACATGGCGATGTTTTATATCAATCCCAATGGGAAAGCCAGCTATGACGTGACCGGCCTGTGATGCGCCGGCCAGGGAAAGGATGGAATGCGATATGAAAAAGCTATTTGCCCTGCTCTGCGCCCTGTTGCTGCTGACGGTTTCCTGCGGTGCCCTGGCAGAGGACGCGCCCATATTCAATTTCCGCAATGGCGTTCGCTGGGAGATGACCCCGGAGCAGGTGACGGCCTGCGAGGGCGCGGAGCCCGACGTCTCCCGGGAGGAAGGCACCCAGACCGGCGTGCAGTATCTCAAGGTCGGCGTCAGCAAGTATTCCGCCCAGCTGATCTACATGTTCCGGGATAATCAGCTCAAGCTGGCCATGTACGGCATCGCCGATACCACCGAGGATGATTACGCGTACCTGGATAACGCCCTGGTCAGCCTGTACGGCGCGCACGCGGATATGGACGGCACGGTGGTGATCGAGGCCGTGTCCGCCATCCTCCAGGAGGACCCCACGGAAAACTATCTGGACGCCTATTCCACCTATTCCATCTGGCAGCTGGAGGAAGGCACCGTGATCTTCCTGGGCCAGATGGACGGCTCAACCGAGCTGATCTATATCAATCCCAACTATCAAGCCACCCTGGATGTGACCGGCCTGTAATTCCTATAAAAACCAAAGCCCCGGAGCGTGAAAA
>CADAHU010000086.1 GCA_902787835.1 uncultured Eubacteriales bacterium | reverse complement strand
CGGGAGGCGCACCCGGATATCCAATTCATGCGCCTGTACGCCACGGTGGACGATATCAGCTATTATGATTTTGAAATATCCGCGGACGGCGTGGCCTCCGATCTGATCGTCTATTGCGAGCGCGTCCCTGGCGGGGATTGGCAGGCCGGCATCGGCGGATACGAGTGAAACCGTATTTTGTGCGAATGAGGACGAACAAATTGGAATTTGACGGGGAGGGAATACGTTAGAGGCCTCCGCGGCCTCTAAAACTCTGCGCCAAAGGACTTCGGGTCCGGGGCCTTCCGGCCCGCCCTCGCTAAAAATGATCCACTGGATCATTTTTCGGGCGCTGCGGGCCCTCTGGACTCCAACGGGCGAACCGGCTTGAATTAAAAACCAAGCTTGTTTCCGCCAGCTTGGTTAAGACGCCAAGCGAGTTCCCGGGCAATCAGAACACAGAAAAAATCCAGCAAAACCAAGCTGGTGCGCACCGCGCGGCCAGCGAAGCTGGCCTTGCCCGGGAACGGTGGCACGCGTTAAAGCCAGTTGGCGGAAAACCCAGCAGCATTTACGGCAACAAAAGTAGCCTCTTTCGGTTCCTTTCTGGGCGGCAGAAAGGAACGTCCCCGTTCGTCTCCCCCGCCAAATCCCAATTTGCGTATTATAATACAAACTTGAACGTCCGCAGCACGTCCATATAATCGTCGGCCTCGAAGCCCACGGTCAGATCATCCACGCGGCGCACGCCGGGATAGCAGGCGGCGCTGTTGGCGGACTGGTGCTTTTTATAGCAGATCTGCACCGAAAAATGCGCCGGCAGCGGGTAGAGCATGGCTTTCAGATCAGGCTTTTGCAGGGAGCGTGCCACCGCCTCCCGGATGCGCTTGACGGCCAGATCGGGATGGATGGAGAGCACGCCGTTGCCGCAGCCCTCGTTGACGGGCACGGTCTCGATATTGGGGTTGGCGGCCTTGGCGGCGCTGCAGATGCCCTGATCGCCGGTAACGCACAGCAGCGGCACGCCATAGTACGCCGCCAGCATGCCGTTGATGGTCATCTCGCTGACCCGCTGGCCGTTGATGAGCACATAATTGTTGGCGGTGTTCATGGTATGGCTCAGGGGGCTGTCCGCCCAGCTGGCCCCGCTGTGGTAGCCGGTGAACACGCAGCCGCTGAAGCTCTCATCCAGGCACATCATCATGCTGCCCGGCAGCCCGGCCCAGCCGCGGTGCAGACGCACGCACTCCGGCAGCCCCCGGGGATCGATATTGCGGGCGGAATCATGGGCGTCCTTCACGATGATCTCCTGGCAGCCTGCGTCCATGGCGCCCTGGCAGGCCGCGGCCACCTCCCGGGTCATCTGATCGCTGAAGTATTTCCAGTCGGCATGGTTCTTCTCGGTTTCGTCCCAGTGGCAGATGCCCGTGGTGCCCTCGATATCGGCGGAAATAAAGATTTTCATCCCCGCATCCCCCTTTTGCAAATTTGCTTCATTATAGCACAGCGCAGCATTTGCCACAAGCGCCGAACTATGGTATAATGAATTTGTATGCATTCAATTATCCGCTATCGAGGACGCACATGGCAGAGATCGTAGTATCCGGAATCGAAAAATCCTTTGAGCAGGACCGCGTGGTGCTGGACGACGTATCCTTCCAGGTGGAGGCCGGCGAGCGTGTGGGGCTGCTGGGCCCCAACGGCGCTGGCAAAACCACCCTGCTGCGCATCATGACCGGCGAGCTGACGCCCGACAAGGGCTTTATTGCCATCCCCCAGGGGCGGCGCATCGGCTATATCAGCCAGCTGGCGGAGGCCCCGGAGGGCGCGCTGGTGGAGGATGTGCTGCGCCTGGCCTTTGCCGATGTGATGCAGGTCTCCCGGGAGCTGGAGGACGTGCGCCAGCGCATGGACAACGGCGAGCACAGCGAGGCGCTGCTCAAAAAGTACGACGCGCTGACCACCCGCTTTGATATGCTGGGCGGCTATGACTGCGAGACCCGGCTCAGCAAGGTGGCCAACGGCCTGCATATCTCCCCCGCCCAGCGGCAGCAGCCCTTCGCCTCCCTCAGCGGCGGCGAGCAGACCCGTATCCGCCTGGCGGTAATGATCCTGCGGGAGACCGATATCCTGCTGCTGGACGAGCCCACCAACCACCTGGATATGGATTCCATCGAGTGGCTGGAAAACTATATCGATCATTACAAGGGCACGGTGCTGGCGGTGAGCCACGACCGATATTTTCTGGATCGGGTGGTTACGCGCATCGTGGAGCTGGATCACGGCGGCGTGGAGTTTTACAGCGGCAATTACAGCTATTACGTGGTGGAAAAAGAGGCCCGCTACAAGCTGCAGATGAAGCAGTATGAGAAAGAGCAGGCCAAGATCGCCCAGCTGGAAAAGGCCGCCGATCAGCTCAGCGCCTGGGCGTACAGCGGCATGGACAAGACCTACAAGCGGGTGGTGGCCATCCGCCGCCGCATCGAATGGCTGCGCCAGACCGAAAAGCCCACCCGGGAGGAGCGACTGGATCTGGGCTTCCCCACGGTGCCCTTCCGCGCCGATTACGCCCTGCGCTTCAAGGGGCTGAAGAAAGCCTATGGCAGCCGCGTATTGTTTGAGGGCGCGACCCAGACCATCCGCGGCGGCGGCGAGCGCGTGGCGCTGGTAGGCGCCAACGGCGCGGGCAAGACCACCCTGCTCAAGCTCCTGCTGGGCGAGGAAGCGCCGGACGACGGCATCATCGAGTTTGGGCCCTCGGTGCGGGCGGCCTACCTGCCCCAGCAGATCGAGTTTGCCCATCCGGAGCGCACGCTGTATGATACGCTGCTGTACGAATTAGGCTGCGAGCCCCAGCAGGCGCGCAACCGCCTGGGCGCTTACCGCTTCCGGGGCGAGGATCAGTTCAAGCGGGTCAGTCAGCTAAGCGGCGGCGAGCGCGCGCGGCTCAAATTGTGCATGCTGATGAACAGCGCCGTAAACATGCTGATATTGGACGAGCCCACCAACCACCTGGACCTGGACAGCCGGGAATGGATCGAATCGGCAGTGGATCAGTTTGAAGGCACGCTGCTGATCGTGAGCCACGACCGTTACTTTGTCAACCGCTTCGCCACCCGCATCTGGGAGCTGGATGATGGCGAATTGCGCAATTACGATTGCGGCTATAAAAAATACCGCTTCATCCGGGAGCGGGAGCTGGAGGCCAGGGAGGCACGGCTGGCGGCCGAAAAGAGCGCCCAGCGCCAGCAGGAAAAGGCCGAGAAGGCCGAAAAGCGCCAGGCGGGCCGCAAGGATGGAAAGACCGAGCGCCGCATGGCCATGATCGAGCGCGATATCGCCAAGCTGGAGCAGCAAAGCGAGGCCATTGACGCCCAGATCGAAGAAAACGCCAGCGATTATGTGCGTCTGGGCGAGCTGCAGGCCGATAAGGACGCGCTTCAGGAAAAAATCGACGCCCTCTACGCCGAATGGGCGGAGCTGGACGGCTGAACAAAAGATCAACCGGGAGGTGGAATCCCATGAAAAAATGGTTTGTTTCCCTGCTGCTGGCGGCGCTGTGCCTGTTTGCCTGCGCCCAGGCCGAAGTGATCATCAACGAGGCCATGGCCAGCACCGCCACCTTCGTCAGCGGGCGGCACGACGACTGGGTGGAGCTGTACAACACCGAAAACTCCCAGGTAAAGCTGGCGGGCTGGTATCTGAGCAACGACGCTTATAACCTGACCAAGTGGGCCTTCCCGGATACCGCGGCCATCCCCAAGCACGGCTATCTGATCGTTTACTGCGCGGGCAGCGAGCCGGTGACCGACGGCCAGAAAAACGCGCTGTACGCCAATTTCAAGCTCTCCGCCAAGGGCGAATCGATCTACCTGACCGATCCCGAGGGGCATACCGTTTCGGTCACCTTCGGCCAGCAGTTCGGCAACGTATCCAGCGGCATCCCCGCAAACGGCGATGGCTGGCACTGCCTGGAGACCGCCACCCCTGGCGCGGCCAACGACAGCCTGTACTTTGATCAGATGGCCGATGAGCCGGTGATTACCACGGCGGCAGGCTTCTATGCGGGCAGCGTTACGGTGGAGATCACCGGCACGCCGGGCCAGGAGATCCGCTATACCACCGACTGCGGCACGCCCAGCCGCACATCCGCGCTGTATACCGGCCCCATCACCGTCAGCAAAACCACGGTGATCCGCGCCCGGGCCTTTGCGGAGGATATGCTGGGCTCCACCGTGGCGGGCAGCACCTACATCATCGATGATCCCACGCCCATCCCGGTATCGGTGGTATCGATCTACACCGATGACGAATATTTTTTCAGCAACAAAAAGGGCATCCTGGTCAAGGGCTCCGGCAGCACGCCCAACTATGAGCGCAACTGGGAGTACCCCGCCCAGATCGAGTATTTTGACGAGACCGGCACCCGTCAGCTGGTGCAGATGGTGACCACCCGCGTGGCGGGCCACAGCAGCCGCAACCTGCGGCAAAAATCACTGTCGGTGTTCGCCCGGTCGGCCTTCGGCAGCGATACGATGGACTGCGCCTTCTTTGAAAACCGGCCCTATACCAGCTACTCCGCCATCCAGCTGCGCATGACCAACAGCGATAACCATTCCACCCGCCTGCGCGACGCCGTGCTGGGCGAGATCAGCGAGGGCACAGGGCTTTACTACCAGGCCGGGCGGCCCATCATCCTGTACATCAACGGCAAGTATTACGGCCATTACAACCTGCGGGAGAAGGCCAACAAGGACAGCCTGGCCCAGTGGGAGGGCATCACCGACGAGGCCACCATCAAGGCCGTCGATATCCTGGAAGGCAACGGCATGGATAAGATCCGGGTGATCAAGGGCAGCAATGCCGATTGGATCGAGCTGCTGAACTTCTGCCGCAAAAACAAGCTGAACACCGAGGAAAACCTGCAGTATGTGCTGGATCGGGTGGATGTGGACAGCCTGTTCAATTACGCCATATACAGCATGATGATCAACAACTATGACGCCGGCAACGTGCGCTATTACCGCTTCCCCGGCGGCAAATGGACCTTTATGCTCCATGATATCGAGGCCGGCGCCATGAACGGCGAGAACGACCGTACGGTCAACCTGATCCTCAAGAGCCGCACCGCCAAGGTGGGCCAGTATCCCCACACCATCCTGGCCGCCCTGCTGGAGCTGCCGGAATACAAGGATCTGTTCCTGCGCCGCACCGCGGAGATCGTGCAGAACAATCTGCTGTACTCCGAGCATGTGCGCCCCATCTACCTCAAATGGTTCGGCATCCTGGAGGAGCTGATGCCCCGGCAGATCAAAACCTACCCCTACAACAAATCCTTTACCCTCTCCGCCTGGAAAACCAACGTGAATGCTTCCATGACCCGCATGCGCCTGTATCCCAAAAACGTGATCAACGCCATCTGCTCCAAGCTGGGCCTTAACAGCACGCAGAAGCAGGAGTACTTCGGCGAGACGCTGGAGATGCTGTCCATATACAACGCCAGGCCGGAGCAGTGACTAACATCCTGCAAATTGGGATTTGGAGGGGAATGGGGAACGTTCGAGGCCTCCGCGGCCTCGAGCTCTGCGCCAAAGGACCTTCGGCCCTCTGGACTCCCAACGGGCGAACCAAACCAGAACACAGGAAAAATCCCGCAAAACCAAGCTTGCTCGGTTTTGCGGGATTTTTCCTGTGTTCAGCGGTGCGCTTTGCGCACCGCGCGGCCAGCTAAGCTGGCCTTGTCCGGGAACGGTGGCAGGCGTTAAAGCCAGTTGGCGGAAAACCCAGCAGCATTTACGGCGACAAAAGCAGCCTCTTTCGGTTCCTTTCTGGGCGGCAGAAAGGAACGCCCCCGTTCGTACCCCTCCCCGTCAAATCCCAATTTGCGCAGTTGATTCGCAAAAGCGCTGAAGATTCTCTGTGCAGAAGAAACATATCCCGCATCCGCTGTCGGATTATGCACAAATATTGTCTTTTGGTTTATTGACAATCCTGCCTGATCCGTGATACAGTAAATAATAGGAAAGGATGAGTCTTTTGAAGGTAGAGCAAGCCGTCAGGCAGGAGACCCTCAGGATTGCGATCGGCGTAGCTGTGCTGACCGTGCTGATGATCGGCGTATTTTTGATCATCGGCCGCTTCAGCCTGCCCATGCTGCTGAGCGCGCTGCTGGGGGCGGCCTTTGCCATTGGCAATTTCTTCTGGATGGCCATGTCGGTGCAGGGCGCGGTGAACCGCATGGACGGCGTGCAGCTGCCTCCCAAAACCGAGGAGGAGGAAGCCGCGGAGGCGGAGGACCCCAAGGCCGCCAAGGAGCTGACGCCCGAGGGCAAGCAGATCCGCGGCAGCATCCAGCGTTCCTATCTTGTGCGCATGGCGCTGCTGGCCGGCCTGGCCGTGCTGGTCATCTCCGTGCCGTTTTTTGATCCCATCGCGGCGCTGGTGCCGCTGCTTTTTCCGCGTATCGTGATCTCTTTGGGAAGCATTTTTCCAAACAAAGGAGTTAATCCGCAATGAATGAGAAAGCCAAAGGTCGTCTGATCGACGGTTTGCTGCTGGCGATGATCATTGTGCCCTTTTTGCTGGCCATCACGCTCAGGGTGCTGTATAAGCCGGCGGAGGAGGGCATCACCATCAGCGGCGCGCTGGTGTACCTGGAGATCCCCCTGCCGCTGCAGCCGCTGCTTGTGACCGAAGCCATGGTCAACTCCTGGGCGGTGGTTATCGCGCTGTTTGGCGCCAGCCTGTTTTTGACCCGCAACCTGAAGCTCCGGCCAGAAAGCAAGCGGCAGATCATCGCCGAGTGGGTGGTGGAGAAGGTAAACGGCCTGGTGGCGCAGAACATGGGCGAAAAGTTTATGCCCTTCGCGCCCTATATCGCCGCCATCCTGGGTCTCTCCGCGGCATCCAGCCTCTCTTCGCTCCTGGGCCTGTATCCGCCCACCGCGGATATCAGCGTGATTGCCGGCTGGGCCATCATCACCTTTACGCTGATCACCCATTACAAGCTCAAGAGCGGCGTGGGTTCCTATATCAAAGGCTTCTTTGAGCCCATTCCCTTCTTCGCGCCCCTGAACATCATCGGCGAGGTGGCCACGCCCGTCTCCATGTCCTTCCGTCATTACGGCAACGTGATGAGCGGCACGGTCATCGCCACGCTGATCTGCGCGGCGCTGCAGGGGCTGTCCAAATCGCTGCTGGGCTGGCTGCCCGGCGCGCTGGGCAACGTGCCCTTCCTGCAGATCGGCCTGCCGGCGGTGCTCTCCCTGTACTTTGACCTGTTCAGCGGGTGCATGCAGGCGTTCATCTTCGCCATGCTGACCATGCTGTTCATCGCCCAGGCGGACCCTGCGGCGGAATAAACACGGCGCAAAGCAAAGAGCGATCTTTGCATGCAGCATAGATACGTACACTAATTTTAAGGAGGATCCTCAACCATGATCGAACTTGCAATCGGCATTATGCTCTGCGGCTGCGCCCTGGGCGCCGGCATCGCCCTGATCGCCGGTATTGGCCCTGGTATCGGTGAAGGCCAGGCTGTGGCCAAGGCCTGCGAGGCGGTGGGCCGTCAGCCCGAATCCAAGAGCGCCGTGACCTCCACCCTGATCCTGGGCTGCGCCCTGGCGGAGACCACCGGTATCTACGGCCTGGTCATCGGCATCCTGCTGATTTTCGTGGCCCCCGGCCGTTTCGTGGACATCCTGATGAGCGCCATTGGCAAGTAACTCCGTTCCCTGCGTCAAAAGAAAGGCAACACAATGCAGTCATTGGATATCATTTCTGTCAATATATGGCAGATTCTCCTGTCGCTTGCCAATCTGCTGATCATGTTCCTGATCCTGAAGCGCTTCCTGTTCAAGCCCGTGCAGAAGGTATTTGACACCCGCAAGGAAGAGGTGGATACCATGTACGCCCAGGCCAACGAGAGCCGCAGCCAGGCCGAGGATATGAAGCGCGAGTACGAGACCCGCCTGGCCGCCGCCCGCGAAGAGGCGGACGGCCTGGTGCGCAGCGCGGTACAGACGGCCCAGAAGCGCAGCGACGCCATCGTGGCGGAGGCCAGTAGCCAGGCGAGCCACCTCAAGCAAAAGGCTTCCGAGGAGATCGCCCAGGAGCGCCGGCAGATGCTGCAGGACGTGCGCGGCGAGATTTCCGATATTGCGGTGAGCATCGCCAGCAAGGTGGTGGAGCGGGAGATCAACGCCCAGGACCACCAGGACTTTGTGGACGATTTCATCCGGAACGTGGGGGATAAGCAGTGACAGAGCTTGCCAGAGAATACGGCGAGGGCCTGTACGCCCTGTGCGCCGAGGAAAACCTGACCGATGAGGTCCTGCAGCAATTGCAGGAGCTCCGGGCCGTGTTCCGGGCGGAGCCGGATTTTATCCGCCTGCTCTCCAACATGTCCCTGCCCAAGCAGGAACGGGTGGAGATATTGGATCATGCCCTGCGCGGCCAGGTGCACCCCTACCTGCTCAACTTCCTCAAGATCCTGTGCGAGCGCGGCGCGCTGCACAGCTTTGAGGGATGCGAGGACGCATACCGCGAAAACTATAACCGCGATCACGCCGTGGTGGAGGCTACCGTGACCACGTCCGGCCCGCTGAGCAAGGACCAGCGGGATAAGCTGATGCAGCGGCTGCGTGAGATGACCGGCAAAACCGTGCACCTCAGCGAAAAGACCGATCCCGCCCTTATCGGCGGCGTGCTGCTGGAGATGAACGGCCAGCGCTATGATAATACCGTGCGCCATCGCCTGGAGGAGATCCGCAGGGCCATGGCGGGCGAACCCTGAAAGCGGTGATACGATGCAGTTAAAACCCGAGGAAATCAGCAAGCTCATCAAAGAGCAGATCAAGCATTACGAAAATAAAATTTCCGAAAGCGATACCGGCACCATCATCATGATCGGCGACGGCATCGCCCGCGTCAGCGGCCTGGATCAGTGCATGGCCAACGAGCTGGTGCGCTTCCCCAACGGTTCCTACGGCATGGCCCTGAACCTGGAGGAGAACAGCGTGGCCATCGTTATGCTGGGCACCGACGAGGGCGTCAGGGAGGGCGACAGCGTATCCCGCACGGGCCAGGTGGTATCCGTTCCCGTGGGCGAAGGGCTGATCGGCCGCGTGGTCAACGCCCTGGGCCAGCCCGTGGACGGCCGCGGCGCCATCGAGGCCAAGGAGATGCGCCCCATCGAGCGCAACGCCCCCGGCATCATCCAGCGCAAGAGCGTTTCCGTGCCCCTGCAGACCGGCATCAAGGCCATCGACAGCATGATCCCCATCGGCCGCGGCCAGCGCGAGCTGATCATCGGCGACCGCCAGACCGGCAAGACCGTCATCGCCCTGGATACCATCATCAACCAGAAGGGCAAGGACGTGATCTGCATTTACGTGGCCATCGGCCAGAAGCGCTCCACCGTGGCGCAGCTGGTGGATACCCTGTCCGCCGCCGGCGCCATGGATTATACCATCGTGGTCAGCGCTACCGCCAGCGAGCTGGCGCCCCTGCAGTATATTTCGCCCTACAGCGGCTGCACCATGGCGGAATACTTTATGGACCAGGGCAAGGATGTGCTGATCATCTACGATGACCTGAGCAAGCACGCCGTGGCCTACCGCGCCCTGTCGCTGCTGATCCGCCGTCCTCCGGGACGCGAGGCCTATCCCGGCGACGTATTCTATCTGCACTCCCGCCTGCTGGAGCGCGCGGCCCGCGTGGCGCCGGAATACGGCGGCGGCTCCATCACCGCTCTGCCCATCATCGAGACCCAGGCGGGCGACGTATCGGCCTACATCCCCACCAACGTGATTTCCATCACCGACGGCCAGATCTTCCTGGAGACCGAGCTGTTCCACAGCGGCATCATGCCCGCCGTGAACCCCGGTATCTCGGTATCCCGCGTGGGCGGCAACGCCCAGATCAAGGCCATGAAAAAGGTGGCCGGCAGCCTGAAGCTGCTCTACTCCCAGTACCGCGAGCTGCAGTCCTTCGCCCAGTTCGGCTCCGATCTGGACGCCGATACCAAGGCCCGTCTGGCCCAGGGCGAGCGCATCGTGGAGGTGCTCAAGCAGAACCGCAACCACCCGGTGGCTGTGGAGGATCAGGTGTGCATCTTCTATGCCGTCACCCATGACTTCCTCAAGGAAGTGGAAGTGCGCCACGTGGCCGAGTATGAGGAAGGCCTCTACGAGCGCATGGCGGCCCAGCATGGCAAGGTGCTGGAGGAGATCCGCACCACCGGCCAGCTGTCCGCCGATACCGAGGCGCAGCTCAAATCCGCTTTGGAAGCCTATACCCGGGATTTCCTGAACGGCAAAAAGTAAGTAAGGAGGCGGCACCATGGCAGGAGCGTCCATGAAGGACATCAAGCTGCGCATCAAAAGCGTGGAAAGCACCATGCAGATCACCAAGGCCATGCAGCTGGTGGCCACCTCCAAGCTACGCCGCGCCAAGGAGCGCATGGAAAACAGCCGCCCCTACGGCGAGATCAGCCAGCAGGCGCTGATCGCCGCGGTGCGCCGCTGCGCGGATCAGGATGTGCCCTATCTGACGGCCCGGCCGGTCAAGCGCCGGCTGTACATCGTGATCGCTGGCGAGCGCGGCCTGGCGGGCGGCTACAACAACAATATTTTTAAGGCCCTGGCGGCGCACGCGGGGGATACGCCCTTCTGCGCCTTGCCCATCGGCCGCAAAGCCATCGAAAAATACCATCGCATGGGCGTGGAGCTGCTCAGCGAGGAGTATAACCGGGTGGAGAGCCTGAGCGTCAGCCGGTGCTATAAGCTGGCTCAGCTGGTGACGGAGGGCTACCTGACGGAAAAGTACGACGATGTGTGGCTGGTATACACCGACTTCCGCACCATGATGAGCCAGGAAGTGCATACCGAGCAGCTGCTGCCCGTGCCCAGGATCCCCGCGGCGGAGGACGCCCGGGAGACCGAAACCATTTATGAGCTCGATCCCGCCGAAACGCTGCAGCGGGTGATGCCCGATTTTCTGGCGGGCCGCCTGTACAGCGCGCTGTGCGATTCCTTTGTCAGCGAGGTGTCTGCCCGCCGCATGGCCATGGACAGCGCCACCAAGAACGCCAGCGCCATGATCAGCGATCTGACGCTGCGCTATAACCGCGCGCGCCAGGGCGCCATTACCCAGGAGATCACCGAGATCGTGGCCGGCGCCGAAGAGTAAACCCATCGGAAGGAGAGAAAAACGTGACAAAGCAAAACGTTGGCAAGGTGGTGCAGGTGATCGGCCCCGTGCTGGATATCCGCTTTGAGGATGGCCATCTGCCGGAGCTGCTCAACGCCATCGAAATCCGGAACGGCGAAAAGACCATCACCGCCGAAGTGGCGCAGCACGTGGGCGATAACGTGGCCCGCTGCATCAGCATGAACGCCACCGACGGCATGGTGCGCGGCATGGACGCCTTGGATACCGGCGGCCCCATCACCGTGCCCGTGGGCGAAAAATGCCTGGGCCGTATCTTTAACCTGCTGGGCCAGGCCGTGGATGACCAGCCCGATCCCACCGATGTGGAGCGCTGGCCCATTCATCGTCCCGCCCCCTCCTATGAGGAGCAGGAGACCGGCACCGAGATCCTGGAAACGGGCATCAAGGTGGTGGACCTGATCGCCCCCTACGCCAAGGGCGGCAAGATCGGCCTGTTTGGCGGCGCTGGCGTGGGCAAAACCGTGCTGATCATGGAATTGATCAATAACGTGGCCAAGCAGCACGGCGGCCTGTCGGTGTTTGCCGGCGTGGGCGAGCGTACCCGCGAGGGCAACGACCTGTATAACGAAATGAAAGAGAGCGGCGTTATCGATAAGACCGCCCTGGTCTACGGCCAGATGAACGAGCCCCCGGGAGCCCGTATGCGCGTGGGCCTCTCCGGCCTGACCATGGCGGAATACTTCCGCGACCGGGAGAACCAGGACGTGCTGCTCTTCATCGATAACATCTTCCGCTTTACCCAGGCGGGCAGCGAGGTTTCCGCTCTGCTTGGCCGTATGCCCAGCGCCGTGGGCTATCAGCCCACCCTGGCCACCGAGATGGGCGCCCTGCAGGAGCGCATCACGTCCACCAAGAAGGGCTCCATCACCTCCGTTCAGGCCGTATACGTGCCTGCGGACGACCTGACCGACCCGGCCCCTGCCACCACCTTCGCCCATCTGGACGCCACCACCGTGCTGGACCGCGGCATTGCCTCCCTGGGCATTTATCCCGCCGTGGATCCCCTGGGCTCCACCAGCCGCATCCTCTCGCCCGAGGTCGTTGGCTATGAGCATTACGAGGTGGCCCGCTCCGTGCAGGGCATCCTGCAGCGCTATAAGGAACTGCAGGATATCATCGCCATCATGGGCATGGACGAGCTGAGCGACGAGGATAAGCTGATCGTGGGCCGCGCCCGCAAGGTGCAGCGCTTCCTGAGCCAGCCCTTCTTCGTGGCCGAGCAGTTTACCGGCATGCAGGGCAAGTATGTGCCCCTCAAGGAGACCATCCGCGGCTTCAAGGAGATCATCGAGGGCAAGCATGATGATCTGCCCGAGAGCGCCTTCCTGTTTGTGGGCACCATCGATGAAGCCGTCGCCAAGGCCAAGAAGGGTGAATAACAATGGCTGTCTATCATTTGCAGATCGTGACGCCTGACCGCATGGTGTTTGACGGCATGGCCCAGAGCATCATCCTGCGCACCGCCAACGGCGATGTGTGCATCCTGGCCCGGCATATCGATTATGCCGCGCCCCTGGGCATCGGCGTGGCCCGCGTCACCGACGAGAACGGCAAGACCCGCACGGCGGCGTGCAGCGGCGGTCTGCTCAGCGTGTCCGGCGGCGAGGTGCGCGTGCTGGCCACCACCTTTGAGTGGTCGGATGAGATCGATGCCGAGCGCGCTGCCCAGGCCCAGAAGGCCGCGGAGGAAAAGCTGCGCGCCATGCAGCGGGACGACGTGGATTACGCCCTGGCCGAAGCCAAGCTCAAGCGCGCCCTGATCCGCCAGAAGGCGAAGGGGTAAGTGTCCCATACGTTTTCAACCCGGGAATACGGTTTGTATTTCCGGGTTTTTACGTTGAAGAGAGCAGAGGGAGAATAGACGGGCGGGATTTTCCGGGGATATCTCTTTCCGCGCCGGAAAGAGAAGCAGAAAGGGCGGTTTTGAGATCCCTGCTGCTGCTTGAGTGGAGGGGGGAGAAGTGGCTGACAAGCTAACAAACAAGGAGCGCCCTACCCAACACTGTCATTCAGAGCCGGCCCAATACGGATGGGCCGCGCGAAGGATCTCCCTGTTGGCAGAAACACTGCATTCCAAGCGCGCACAAATCAGCCCATTCTACATTCTGCGTTCTACATTCTGCATTCCCCCTCCGCTGCCTCTTTCGCTTCCTTTCTGGGCTCCGGAAAGGAAGGCTTCCGTCCGTTCCCTTAATTTGCCTCAATTTGACCATAAAACCCATTCCCTTTGCGCTGTGCAGCGGGTATAATAGGCAGGCTGGCAAAAGGAGGGACGCGCCATGGTGTTTGCGGGGCTGCAGAAGCTGACGCTGCTGGATTATCCGGGGCACACGGCCTGCACGGTGTTTACCCAGGGCTGCGATTTCCGCTGTCCCTTCTGCCATAATTCCTCCCTGCTGGAGATCGGCGCGGAGCCGGAGGATCCGGTGCAGGAGGAAGCGATCCTGGCCCTCCTGAAAAAGCGGCAGGGGACGCTGGACGGCGTGGCCATTACCGGCGGCGAGCCGCTGATGCATCCCGAGCTGCGGGATTTTATCCTGCGGGTGCGGGAGCTGGGCTTCAAGGTAAAGCTGGATACCAACGGCAACAGGCCGGCGCACCTGCGCAGCCTGATTGACGATGGCCTGGTGGATATGGTGGCCATGGATATCAAAAACTGCCCGGAGCATTACGCCCGCACCATCGGCCTGCCCGCCTTTGATCTGGGGCCCATCCGGGAAAGCGCCGCCCTGCTGATGGAAAACCGCGTGCCTTATGAGTTCCGCACCACGGTGACGGGCGAGCTGCACAGCGCGGAGGATATGCGCGGCATCGGCGAGTGGCTGCGGGGGGAGAGCCCCTATTACCTGCAATTGTATGTGGACAGCGGCCGCGTGCTGCGCCCGGGGCTGACCGCTCCCACGCCCGAAAAAATGCAGCAATATCGGCAGATCCTGCTGCCTTACCTGCCCAAAACCCAGGTGCGCGGTCTGTAATAAAAATGTAAAATTTATTCCCGGATACACAAGATATTGTGTGTCCGGGATATTTTTTGTTCAACATATTGACATACAACCACAATATATGGTATCATAATCCCGTTCGCGAAAACGTGCGGAAACGCACCCGATATAAAAGGAGCAAACCATGTATAAGGTTATGAAGCGCGATGGCACAGTCGCCGACTTTGACATCGCCAAGATCAGTGTGGCCATCACCAAGTCCTTCGATGCCGTGGGCGTCAACTATCATCCCTCCGTCATCGATCTGCTGGCCCTGAAGGTCACCAGCGATTTTGCCCCCAAGGTCAAGAACGATCTGATCAGCGTGGAGGAGATCCAGGACAGCGCCGAGCGCGTGCTGAGCCAGGCGGGCTATACCGACGTGGCCAAGGCCTACATCCTGTACCGTAAGCAGCGGGAAAAGGTGCGCAACGTAAAGGCCGCCATGCTGAACTATAAGGATCTGGTGGACAGCTATCTGGACAGCAGCGACTGGCGCGTGAAGGAAAACAGCACGGTCACCTATTCCGTGGGCGGCCTGATCCTGAGCAACAGCGGCGCCATCACCGCCAATTACTGGCTTTCCGAGATCTACGATCCCGAGATCGCCGAGGCCCACCGCAGCGCCGCGCTTCACCTGCACGATCTGTCCATGCTCACCGGCTACTGCGCGGGCTGGAGCCTGAAGCAGCTGATCCAGGAGGGCCTAGGCGGCGTGGGCGGCAAGATCACCAGCAAGCCTGCCAAGCATCTGTCCTCCCTGTGCAACCAGATGGTCAACTTCCTGGGCATCATGCAGAACGAATGGGCCGGCGCCCAGGCGTTCAGTAGCTTTGATACCTACCTGGCGCCCTTCGTCAAGGTGGACAACCTCTCCTATTACGAAGTCAAGAAGTGCATCGAGTCCTTCATCTTTGGCGTCAATACCCCCAGCCGCTGGGGCACCCAGGCGCCCTTCAGCAACATCACCCTGGATTGGACCGTGCCCAACGACCTCAAAAACCTGCCGGCCATCGTGGGCGGCAAGGAGATGGATTTCACCTACGGCGACTGCAAGCCCGAGATGGATATGGTCAACAAGGCCTTCATCGAGATCATGATCGAGGGCGACGCCAACGGCCGCGGCTTCCAGTATCCCATCCCCACCTACTCCATCACATGACCGCCAAGTACGGCACGCCCTACTTCAGCAACTACATCAACAGCGATATGGAGCCCAACGACGTGCGCAGCATGTGCTGCCGCCTGCGTCTGGACCTGCGCGAGCTGCGCAAAAAGAGCGGCGGCTTCTTCGGAAGCGGCGAGAGCACCGGCTCCGTGGGCGTGGTCACCATCAACCTGCCCCGCATCGGCTATCTGGCGACGGATGAAAAGGATTTCTATGCCCGTCTGGACAAGATGATGGATATCGCCGCCCGCAGCCTCAAGATCAAGCGCACCGTCATCACCAAGCTGATGAACGAGGGCCTGTATCCCTACACCCGCCGCTATCTGGGCACCTTTGATAACCACTTCAGCACCATTGGCCTGGTGGGCATGAACGAGACCTGCCTGAACGCCAAATGGCTCAGGAAGGATCTGACCTATCCCGAGGCCCAGGATTTCGCCAAGGATGTGCTCAACCATATGCGCGAGCGCCTGAGCGATTATCAGGAGCAGTACGGCGATCTGTACAACCTGGAGGCCACCCCCGCCGAGAGCACCAGCTATCGTCTGGCCAAGCACGATGTGGAGATGTACCCCGAGATCCTGACCGCCAACATGAACGGCACCCCCTACTACACCAACAGCAGCCATCTGCCCGTGGGCTATACCGAGGATATCTTCAGCGCCCTGGACGTGCAGGATGAACTGCAGACGCTGTACACCAGCGGCACGGTGTTCCACGCCTTCCTGGGCGAAAAGCTGCCCGATTGGCGCGCCGCCGCCACCCTGGTGCGTAAGATCGCCGAAAACTACCGCCTGCCCTATTACACCATGAGCCCCACCTACTCGGTGTGCAAAAACCATGGCTATATCTCCGGCGAGCACTACACCTGCCCCCACTGCGGCGGCAATACCGAGGTGTACAGCCGCATCACCGGCTACTATCGCCCGGTGCAGAACTGGAACGCCGGCAAGAGCCAGGAGTTCAAGGATCGCAAGGTGTACAACATCGGCAACAGCCATCTGACCCACCAGGGCCCGCTGCAGGAGGGCTGCGTCAGCTGCACGCCCACCCGCATCGATACCCAGGTGCAGGAAAAGTACCTGCTGTTTACCACCAAGACCTGCCCCAACTGCCGCATGGCCAAGATCATGCTGGATAAGGCCGGCGTGCCCTATGAGAACATCGACGCCAACGAGAACGCCGAGATGACCAAGGAGTTTGGCGTCATGAGCGCCCCCACCCTGGCCGTTGTGCGCGGCAATGACGTGCGCCTGATCCAGAACGCCAGCAACATCAAGGCGTTCACCGAGGAGTTTGTCCCGGCGAAGGCGTAAGGACGCACGGTTTTATGGAATAATCTTGAAGGGCGTTCCCGAGCAGCGGTTCGTGAAGCTGATTTGCCCGGGAACGCCCTTTTAAAAGCTTGATTGCTTGGGAGAGAGAAAAAATGACCGATATCCTCATCATCGGCGGCGGCATCGCGGGCCTGACCGCCGCGCTCTATGCCCTGCGGGCCGGGAAAACCGTAACCGTGATCGAAAAGGAGACCTTCGGTGGGCAGATCACCTCCAGCCCGCGGGTGGATAATTACCCGGGCCTGCCCGCCGTCAGCGGCAACGCGCTGGCCGACGCCATGCTGGGCCAGGTGATGGATCTGGGCGGGGAGATCGAAATGGAGGAGATCGCCTCCCTGCGCAAGACGCAAAACGGCTTCTGCGTGGATACCGGCAAAAAGACCTTTGAGGGCCGGGCCGTGATCCTGGCCACCGGCGCGCGGCATCGTCCCCTGGGCCTGGATCGGGAGGAAGCGCTCACCGGCCGGGGCATCAGCTATTGCGCCCTGTGCGACGGCGCTTTCCATCAGGGGGAGGACGTGGCCGTGGTGGGCGGCGGCAACAGCGCGGCCCAGGCGGCGGCTTTCCTGGCGGATATCTGCAGGAGCGTTACCGTGATCCAGGAGTTTGATCATTTTACCTGCGATCAGCGGGATTACGCTGCCATGGCCTCCAAGGAAAACGTGCATCCCCTGCTCAGCGCCAAGGTGAAGGAGTTCCGGGGCCAGGATAAGCTGAGCGGCGTTGTGATCCGCGATCAGCAGACCGGGGAGGAGCGGGAGCTGCCCGTGACCGGCCTGTTCATCACCATCGGCCGGATCCCGGATACCGAGGCGTTCCGGGATCTGATCGCCTGCGACGGGCAGGGCTTCTTCGTTACCGATGACGGCTGCGCCACGGCTGTGCCCGGCGTATGGGCCGCGGGCGACTGCCGCCAGAAGGCGGTGCGCCAGCTGACCACCGCCGCCGCCGACGGCACCATTGCCGCCATCAACGCTTGCCGGTATCTGGGATAAAAGGGGGAACGAAACATGAAAAGAATGCTTTGTTTGCTGCTGATCGCCTTGCTGACCTGCGCGCTGACCGTCGCTTCGGCGGATTCTGTCCATTCCCTTTTCCAGCGCACGCTGTTTGGGGGCGGGGAGGACGCGCCGGCGGAGCAGAGCGC
>CADAHU010000085.1 GCA_902787835.1 uncultured Eubacteriales bacterium | reverse complement strand
GTTTGCTTTACGCTTTTTTTAGACTTCTTGTCTTTTTGTTTATAAGAAAGGGGCTGTCCCTTCCGCCAAAGATTTATTTGGCGTTTTGAGACAGCCCCTGGTTGTCCGGGAACTCGCTTGGCGACTTAACCAAGCTGGCGGAAACAAGTTTGTTCGTCGATTCAAGCTGGTTCGCCCGTTGGGAGTCCAGAGGGCCGAAGGTCCTTTGGCGCAGAGCTCGAGGCCGCGGAGGCCTCGAACGTTCCCCATTCCCCGTCAAATTCCAATTTGCAGATGTATTTTATTTGAACAGCTTTGATCAGCCTTTTTCGCTTTCCTCGGGCAGATCGAAGATCTCGGTCTGCATGACCATGCCCTCCATTTCGCCGATGTGGCGGTCATGGTAATAATAGGTTTTATCGCGGTTGGTGATCTCGCGCCGCACGCGGCAGGGGTTGCCGTAGGCCACTACGTTGGCAGGGATATCCCTGGTCACCACGCTGCCCGCGCCGATCACCGCGTTATCGCCGATGGTCACGCCGGGCATGATCACGGTATTGGAGCCGATCCATACGCCGTTGCCGATGCGCACGGGGAAGCTGTACATGGCCCCGGTTTTGCGCAGCTCCGGGTCGATGGGATGGCCGGTGGTGCTGATGGTCACGTTGGGGCCGAAGAGCACCCAATCGCCGATGGTAATATCGTAATCATCCACAAAGAAGGTGTTGGAATTAAAATAGCAGAAATCGCCGATGCGCACCGTTTTGCCGCGCATCAGGGTGATGGGCTGCTGCAGGATGCAGTGGTCGCCGATCTCGCCGAAGATCTGCTTTTGCAGTTCCCTGCGCTTTTCCTCCTCCGAGGGCTTGGAATGGTTGAATTCGTACATCAGATCCTTGGCCCGGGCCTGCTCCTCAAAGTACGCGCCGGTATCATACCAAAGATAGCCCTTCGCCATCCGTTCTTCCTGGGTCATGGTTCTGCCTCCTTGGAAAAGTATTATTTTGTTTTACGGGATCCTTCCCGGTGATTATAGCATGCGTCCGCTGCGCCCGTCAACCGTGCCGACCCTGCGGCCGGAGCGGGATTCTTTACGTTTTTTACATCATTCGGGCGGAATGTGTTTTTACATCATCCGGGCGGAATGCCTGATGCTTTTGGCGCACGGATGTGCTATAATGATCTTGCGTATGCATTTGAAATGGGATGAGGCTATGTTACTGAAAACAAAACTGCTGGAAAAACTGCGGGAATCGCCTGGTGCTGATCCTGAGCCTTTCCATCGCCCGGATCCCCAGCGGCGTGATGCTCAGCTTCCTTCTGGGCGGCGTCATGCTGATCGTGGGCATGATGCTCTTCTCCGTGGGCGCGGAGGTGGCCATGCAGCCCATGGGCGAATTGGTGGGCTCCCGGGTGACCAAAACCCGAAACCTGCCGCTGATCCTGACCCTGGGCTTCCTGATGGGCGTGATGATCACCGTATCCGAGCCCGATCTGCAGGTGCTGGCCCAGCAGGTGCAGGCCATCCCCAACATGGCGCTGATCCTGGCCGTGGCGGTGGGTGTGGGCGCGTTCCTTGTGCTGGCGCTGGTGCGCATCTTTTACCGCATCTCCCTGCGGCTGCTGCTGTTCGGCTTTTACGTGCTGATCCTGGGGCTCACCTTCCTGGCCCCCCAGAATTTCCGCGCGGTGGCCTTCGACAGCGGCGGCGTTACCACCGGCCCCATGACCGTGCCCTTCATCATGGCCTTCGGCCTGGGCATTGCCTCCATCCGCAGCGACAGCAGCGCGGCGGAGGATTCCTTTGGCCTGGTGGCGCTGTGCTCCGTGGGCCCGATCCTGGCGGTGCTGGTGCTCAGCATGATCTACCGGGCGGACGGCGCGGATTATACGCCGCTGGAGATCACCAACGTGATGGATTCCATCGAACTGCGCACGCTGTTTGGCGATGGCTTCCCGGATTATCTCAGGGAAATGCTGATCTCCATCCTGCCCATCGCGGTGTTCTTCTTCATCTTTAATTTTATCCTGCTGCGGCTGTCCTTTGGCAATCTGTCCCGCATCGGCCTGGGCATCCTGTATACTTATATTGGGCTTACGATCTTTATGACCGGCGCCAACTACGGCTTCATGCCCGCCGGCGCATACCTGGGGCAAATGCTGGGAGAATTGTCCTACCGCTGGATCATCATCCCCGTGGGCATGCTGATCGGCTATCTGGTGGTCAAGGCGGAGCCCGCGGTGTACGTGCTGATGCGTCAGGTGGAGGATCTGACCGACGGCGCCATCACCGGCAGGAGCCTGCAGCTGAGCATGTGCCTGGGCGTGGGCGCGGCCCTGGGGCTTTCCATGCTGCGGGTCATGCTGGGCCTCAACGTGCTGTGGATCATCGTGCCGGGCTATGTGCTGGCCCTGGGCATGAGCTTCCTTTGCCCCAAGCTGTTTACGGCCATCGCCTTCGACTCCGGCGGCGTGGCCTCCGGCCCCATGACGGCGGCCTTCCTGCTGCCCATGACCATGGGCCTGTGCACCGCCCTGGGCGGCAATCTGGCCACGGACGCCTTCGGCGTGGTGGCGCTGGTGGCCATGACGCCGCTGATCACCATCCAGGCGCTGGGCATTGTATACCGGTTCAAGACCCGCCACCGCAAGCAGATCCGGGCCGGCTACGACCTGTTTGCCGATCTGCCCAATGACGCCGTGATCGATCTGTAAGGAGCGTGAAAACCGGGATGAATCAATCGGAACTCTACCTGATGATGACGGTGACCGGCCGGGATCGGATGCCCGATTTTATCAAGCTATACCAGGATAAGGGCCTCCATACCCATACGCTCTCCCTGGGCCACGGCACGGCCACCCAGCGCTATATGCGCCTGCTGGCGCTGAACGAGACCGAAAAAATGGTGTGTCTCACCATCCTGACCGGCCGCAAGTGGCTGGAGGTCAAGCGCGCCATGTCGGTGCGCCTGCGCATCGAGGCCCCGGGCGTGGGCATCGCCTATGTGGTGCCGCTCTCGTCCATTGGCGGCAAAAGAGAATTGATGTTCCTGACCGAGGGTCAGGGGTTTGAGAAGGGAGCGGAAACGGTCTTGAAGGGAACGGAGCAGGAGCTGCTGATCGTCATCAGCAACCAGGGATACAGTGAAATGGTGATGGATGCCGCCCGCGCCGTGGGCGCAAGGGGCGGCACGGTGATTCACGCCCGGGGCACGGGCCAGGACAAGGCGGAGCGCTTCCTGGGCATCTCCCTGGCCAGCGAAAAGGATCTGATCCTGATCGTTGTGCCCATTGAAAAAAAGATAGAAACGATGCAGCAAATCATCCACGACGCCGGGCCGGAGAGCAAGGCGGGAGCCATCGTGTTTTCCCTGCCGGTCACCGATACCGCCGGCATGACCCTGCGGCCCCAGAGCGAGGAGCTGGAGGAGGAGCCGGAGGAAGAGCAGAAAGAGGCCCAAAAGGAGGATACGCAATGAGGAAATGGATCGCTTTTCTGTGCGCACTGTGCCTGCTGGCCGGCTGTACCGCCTGGGCGGATACGCTGACCGGGCAGACGGTGCCCGATTTTCAGGTGACGGTCACCGATGGACAGGAGCTGAGCCTGAGCGAGCTGCTGAAGGAAAAGGAGCTGGTGGTGCTCAACGTGTTTGCGACCTGGTGCGGCCCCTGCGCCCGGGAATTCCCCGAGATGGAGGCCGTATATCAGCAGTATTCCGACCGCATCGAGATCCTGGCGCTGTCGGGCTACGCGCAGGATACGCTGGAGCTGATTACCGATTATAAGGCGTATTTTGGCCTGTCCTTTCCCATGGGAAGGATGGAGAACGCCATCGATCCACGCTGGATCCGGGCGTATCCCACTACCATGGTGGTAGGGCGCGACGGGACGGTCAAATTCTCCCAGGTGGGCGCTTTTGCCAGCGCGGAAGCTTTCGAGACCGTGCTCAAGGCCTGCCTGGACGATGATCTGAGCGGCGGACGGGCGCTCTATACCTTCGCCGTGGCGGATGAGGACGGCTACGGCGTGGAGGGCGCGTATCTGAACGTGTGCACCGATACCGATTGCCATTTGCTGCAGACCGATAAAAACGGCCTGGCCTTCCTGTTCAGCGAGCCCGCCATCTATCATGTGCAGCTCATCCGCGTGCCTGACGGCTTTACCTTTGACGCGGGCAAGGAGTACTACACCGGACTGGAATCCGATATGATTATCATCTATCTGGGCGGGAAAATACAGCAGTAAAGCGGCGAATTGCCGAAAAAAAGAAAAATCCGGAGAAATCAAGCGCGTTTGGTTTCTCCGGATTTTTTTCCTTGTTTTGACGATCGGGAACCCGCTGGCAGACCATGACAAGCCTGCTCGTCGGATGCCTCTTTGCTTTCTTCCTCAGCGCGCAATTACAGCGTAAAGATCCTGTACAGGCTGATGTACGCCGCAGGATTGTACTGGCTGATGAAATTGCGGTAATTGCTGAATACCAGGCACAGGGCGATGAGGCAGGTGGCGGCGCACAGCAGGCTGGTCAGGGCGCTGGAGCGGCCGCGGCCCTCCTGGACGTCGCGGCTGGAAAGCTCGGTCAGCGTCAGCATGCCCAGCAGGCACAGCGTGGGCAGCAGATCGCATACGTAACGCTGGGCCACCCCGGCAATATCAAAGTCCAGCAGGGCGATGAGCGGCGTGGAAAGCAATGCGCAAAGATAGATGGGCAGCTTGCCCCGGCTGCGCTTTTCCGGCAGGGCAAGGATCAGCAGCGCGCCCCAGGCCAGGGGCAGGGTCAGCGCGCCGGCGTTGGCGATGCCGTAAAACCAGTTGCCCGTGCGGTTGACAAAGCCTGTGCCCAGGGTAATATAGGGGAACTGCGGCGTCAGGCGCAGGCCCTCAAAGAAGTAATAATAGATCGCCTGGCCCAGATCGCGCAGCTGCAGCCCGTTGTAATGGATATCCTCCAGGGTCAGCTGCCAGGTTTGCCCAAACTCCAGGGGACTGCCGAAACGCGCGGCGTTATAGGCCATGATCCCGGCAGCGCCTGCGGCCAGCGGCAGCAGAAAACTGAGGGCGTCGGCGGCCTTGCGCTTCCAGGTCTGCTTTTTGCTGAGCAGAACGCGGATGAACAGCGGCAGGATCCAGGCCGCGGCGGCCAGCGCCCCGGTGGCGCGGGATTCCACCAGCAGACAGGTAAACACCGCGCACAGGATAAACAGGAGCGACCGGCGCAGCCGCGTTTTCTGCCGGCAGGCCGCAAACCCCGCCCACAGCGTCAGGAAGAAGAAGGCCTGCATGGAGGCGATGGACAGATGATAGCGATCGGCGCAGGCCTGCAGCATCAGCGTGTTGCAGCCCAGGGCCGCCGCCGCCGCGCCAAAGCAGGCCAGCAGCAGCGACGCCCGGGGCACGAACCGCCGCAGCGCCTCCCAGGCGCACAGGAAGGCCGCCGCCACCGTCAGCAGGGCAAAGAAGCAGGCCGCCGTGGTGTAGGCGGGCAGATGGCCCATCACCCAATAGAAGGGCGCGTAAAACACCAGCACTGGCGTCAGGCCAAAGTAGCTGTAATACTGGCCCTCGTACAGGGCGTAGTCCAGCATGACCTCCGCCCCGCTGTCCCGCCGCGCCGTGGCGTCGTAGGGGTTCTCCAGGGCCAGCAGCGCGGGATCGGGCGAAGCATCCACCGATACCCGCCCCTTGGCCAGGGTATCGAACAGCACGGCGTGGGCCAGGGAACGGTATTGATATACGCTGTTTTCAAAGGGATATTCCAGCCCCCGGGTATAGGGAAAGCGCGCGCTGTCAAAGGGCGTGCACAGCGCCGCCACGGCCAGCACCAGCGCGCAGCACAGCAGGGCGGTAAGAAGGTAAGCCAGCCGGTGCCGCGGGTTCCGGCGATCCAGGATGACCGTCCAGAGCCGGAAGCACAGCACCGCCGCCAGCATAAGCGCCGGCAGCAGCATCGCCGCCAGCCGCAGAACGCTGAAGCGATAGGGGATGGGCGCGTTGAGCGTCACGCCGGTGAGCGCCGCCGTTTCATCCTCGGTGGTAAAGGTGAGGGTCAGCCCGTGCAGGACGCCATGGGATTCCAGCCGCCCATAGGCCCGCTGCCCCGGCAGGATCAGCAGCGTATCAGCGCTGGCGTACCCATTGCGGTGGGCGTCGTCGCTGAGGGCCAGCTGCGCCCGGATCAGCTGGGTATCGCCCGTCAGCTCCAGCGCGGCGGTATGGATCCCTTCCAGCGCCAGATCGGAGAAGGCAGCCGTGGTGCGCAGCAGCGGCTTTTGGGTCTGGGTGGAGGGCATCACGGCGGTGATGTCGTTCTGCTCCCGGGCGATTTCCTCCCGGCGGATATCGGCGTCGGCCAGCGTCAGCGGGATCGGGGTCAGCCCCCGGGTGCTGAGGGCGTCGAAATTAAAAACCACGGCCTCCAGCAGCAGGCACAGCGCGGTCAGCGCCGCAGCCCAGCACAGAAAGCGTTTCAGCGGCAAGTTCATTCTTTCCCTCCGTATGCGGCGTCGAGCAGCGCATGGCGGCTCGCGATGTATTGGCGGATCAGGGCGATCTCCTCCCGAGGCGCGAGGGGATGGGTCACGCCGGTGACGCTGTCGGTATAGCTGGGGAAGCGCGTCCTTTCCCGCTCCCAGGCTCCGGCGGCGTCGATCTGATCGTAAAGCCCTTCAAACACCGCCGTTACAGCCTCCGGGCTGAGCGCCTCCCGCAGCGCCGCCCAGCGCTCCCGCAGCGCGGCCTGAAAATCCGTCCGCTCCAGCAGACCGTCAAACAGCGGGCCGCTGTACCAGACATCCGGGTCGGACAGCTCCGCGGTGTACAGGCGGCCGAAGGCGGCGTCCAGATCCCAGGGCATGGGGTAAAACCGGGTTCCGTCCCAGCACAGATACAGGTTTTTGGTGATGTTGTCGGTGGCCCCGATCAAATTGACAAACAGGTAATAATCGGCAAAGGCGGAAAGATCCAGCGCCGCCTCGCCCCGGACCAGCGCCTGCAGCGGCTTCCAGCCGCCCTCCGCGGGATAGACCCGGCCCAGATTGTGCCAGGTATCCGCTCCCGGCTCCCCGGCGTCCTCGGCGGAAAACAGATCCACGCCGTCCACCGCCTCCGCCAGCACCCGGTACAGCGCGCCGTCCCGGGGCAGCGCGGCGCTTTTGCGGTCGGGACGCTCCACCAGAAAATAGATCCCCTTGTAATAGGGGCCAAAGTACAGTTCGCAGGGCGCGCAGCTTGGCGCGGGATGCCCCAGGCCGCGCCACAGCGTCAGCCCCGCGGCGCAGCGCAGGCGGCTGGCGTCGCTGTACCCGCCCAGCAGCACATAATCATCATCCTGCCGCAGCCCCAGCAGGGAAACCTTGCGGGGCGCGCCGGAATCATCCTTCAGGTGCAGGGAATAATTGCGCTTGCCCGCAAAGGTGATGGAGTACGCGCCGCGGTATTTGACCGTTATCGGCGTGGTAAAATCCTCCAGTGAAAGCGTGCCGGGCTTCACAGCCACATAATCCAGCTGGGAGGCCTCCAGGCGCAGCGCCGGCAGCGCCTCCGCCCCGAATGAACAGCTTTTTCATAAACAGTCCCACAGAAACAGGAATAAGGTTGACGGGGTTCTCTGAAAAATGCTATAATTAATATACTATGTTTTGCGGACTGGGTCAAGGAGGTTGACATGAAAGGAATCAGACGCGCCGCAGCGATTTTGCTGGTAATGATCCTGTGCCTGGGCTGTCTGCCGGGCACGGCTGAAACGGTTTATAAGCAGGGAAGCAAGGGCCGGGAGGTGCAGGCCATCAAGGACCGTATGCTGGAGCTGGGCTATTATACCGCCCGGGGCAGCGACGAGTTCAACTCCACCATGGTGGAGCGCGTAAAGCAATTGCAGCAGATGAACGGCCTGCCCCAGACCGGCGTGATCGACGAGGCGCTCTACGCCCTGATCTTCTCCGACGCGGTGGTCAAAAAGAACGGCCAGCAGGTAAACCCGGGCGCCGTGGCGCCCACCGTGGAGGCTGCCCCTGCGGTGGAGGCCGCTCCCGCCGCCACCGAAGCGCCCCAGCAGCAGGCTGCTCCGGCCCAGAGCGCCGATGCCGGCCGCGTGCTGTACCGCCAGGGCGACAGCGGCCAGCAGATCATGGATATCAAGAGCCGCATGTTTGAGCTGGGCTATTACAACACCATGCCCACCATCAGCAGCTTCAACGAGACCATGAGCGACCGGCTGATCGAGCTGCAGAACGCCAACGGTGTCAACCTGGCTCCCCGGGGCGTGATCACCCAGGGCCTGTACGATTTTATGTTCTCCAATGAAGCCCGGGATCCCAACGGCTCCCTGGCGGGCACCCTCAAGCTGGGCGACAGCGGCCAGAAGGTGGGCATCATCCGCAAGCGGCTGGCCGAGCTGGGCTATTTTGAAAACCAGGGCAACAGCACCTTCGACGCCACCATGCAGGCGCGCATCCTGGAGGTGCAGCGCATGAACGGCTTTGAGATGACCGGCATCATCACCCCGGAGCTGTACGATTATATCCTCAGCGATCAGTGCACCTATGCCGGCGAGCACATCAAATCCGAGTACAACGCGGGCATGCGCATGTTCTATGAGCTGGACGGCGAAAAGCTGTACAGCCTGAGCAGCAGCGGCAACGTGGTGATCTTTGTGGTGGACTACTTTGCCAACAACTACCTGAACAACACCGTGCGCAGCAACCTGAAAACCCTGGGCTGCTTTGAGGATTTTACCTATTATAACAACTGCGATCCCCAGTACATCGGCACCTATCCCTCGGTGACGCATATGATCACCGGCAACGAGTACGATCCCACCCTGCTGGTGGGCCAGTACTTTGAGCAGTCCTGGACTTCTCAGACCTGCAACTATATTTTCGATCAGATCCACAGCCGGGGCTATGAGTTCCGCTATTACTATTATACGTCCATTTCCGATGGCGCCATGGCCTGGGCCCTGGGCAAGGTGGATAACCTGGTGGACCGCTACAACAACCCGCAGCATCAGATGACGCCCATCTACTCCTACACCGATTTTAACGATCATCTAAAGGCAAACGGGCTGACCCTGGATAAGACCGATAAAAAGTATATCCAGATGATCCACCTGCGCGGCGCGCACGCCCCCTATACCTCCGATGTCAACGGCCGCTACAAGGCCGACGCCGGCCGGGATGAAAACATCATCGGCTACATGAGCATGGTTGCCAATTACATCCAGTATATGAAGCAGCTGGGCGTGTACGATAATTCCACCATCATCATCACCGCCGATCACGGCGATAAGGGCAACAACATGCAGGTGGTGTACTGGATCAAACAGCCCGGCGAGCATCATACCCAGTGGCTGGAGAACGACGCGCCCATCTCCCACGCGGATTTCCCGGGCACGCTGATGGCCCTGATCGGGGCGGATTACCCCTATGGCGACAGCATCTTTGATTGGAACCCCGGCGAGACCCGCCAGCGCACCTGCGGCGTGGTGGGCCAGGATCTGGATAATTATTCCCGGGTCACCTGCTACAGCGATCTGGGCATGGGCAGCCACAACATCTGGAAAACCTATACCTACGTGGGGGACGGCCGGGAGCTGACCAAGCAGGTGCAGCGGAACAACTACACCGTTACGCCCCTTTCCCAGTCCTTCAACTGATCTTAAACCCGCGATACGACGAGGGAAAACCCTTTCGCCGCGAAAGGATGTAACATACCGATGAATACGGTCATTTCGCTGCTGGGCGTGCCCCTGGGGCATGTGATGCGCTTCTGCTACGGGCTGGTAGGCAGTTATGGCCTGGCCATATTGCTGTTTACCCTGATCACCAAGGTGATCCTGCTGCCCGTTGGCATCTGGGTGCATAAAAACAGCATCAAGGTGGTGCGCCTGCAGCCCGAGCTCAACCAGGTCAAGACCCGCTTTTTCGGCGATCGGGACGCCATCGCCGAGGAGGAAAGCAAGCTGTACAAGCGCGAGGGCTATCATCCGCTGGTCAGCCTGATCCCGCTGCTGATCCAGATCGTGCTGCTGATGGGCCTGGTCAACGTGATCTACCATCCCTTTGATCATCTGCTGCGCCTGCCCCAGGAGACCACGGACGCCCTGGTATCCCTGACCTGCCGGCTGACCGGGGAGAACCCGGAATCCGCCAGCATCCAGCTGCGGGTGATCAGCGCCCTGCATTCCGGCCTGTATACCGCCGATTTTGCCGCCCTGGGCCTGCCGGACGCCGTCAGCGCCGCGGAGCGGCTCCATACGGTGTTCCTGGGCATCGATCTGGGGGCCGTGCCTGCCTCGGTGGGCGGCATCCTGTGGATCATGCCGCTGCTGGCCGGCTGCAGCGCCTACCTGCTGTGTGTGGCGCAGAACCGGTCCAACGTGCTGCAAAGCGAGCAGGGGAAGATCAACAAATACGGCACCATGGCGCTGAGCGTGGGCCTGAGCCTGTACCTGGGCGCCTTTGTGCCCGCCGGCGTGGCAGTGTACTGGATCGCCAGCAACGCCCTGGCCATCTTGCAGCTGTATATCCTCAACGCCGTGATCAGCCCCAAAAAGTACGTGGATTACGAGGCGCTGGAGGAGAGCAAGCGCCAGCTTGCCGCCCTGCAGAGCGTGGGCGGGGAGCGCAGCCGGGAGGAGAAGGCCCGGGAGAAGGCCGATTACAAGCGCTTTTTCTCCATCGCCAACAAGCACCTGGTGTTCTACAGCGAGGGCAGCGGCTTCTATAAGTATTTTGAGAGCGCCATCGGGGAGCTACTGCGCCGCAGCAATGTGGTGATCCATTACGTCACCAGCGATCCCAACGACCAGATCTTCGAGATCGCCAAGGGCAACGACCGCATCCAGCCCTATTATATCGGCAGCAAAAAGCTGATCACCCTGTTCATGAAGATGGACGCCGACGTGGTGGTCATGACCATGAGCGATCTGGACAATTACTACTATAAGCGCAGCTATGTGCGCAAGGATATCACCTACATCTACATGTTCCATTACCCGCTGAGCACCCACATGGTGCTGCATACCGGCGCGCTGAACCATTACGACGAGATCCTGTGCGTGGGCGATTTCCAGTTTGACGAGATCCGCGCCGCCGAGAAGCTTTACGGCACCAAGGAGAAAAAGCTGGTGGCCTGCGGCTACGGCCAGCTGGAAAAGCTCTACGACGCCTATCAGGCCATGGACAAAACGCCCCGGGAGACGCCGCAGATCCTGATCGCGCCCTCCTGGCAGACGGATAATATACTGGACACATGCATCGATGATGTGTTAAAATACCTGCTGGGCCAGGGCTACCGCGTGATCGTGCGCCCGCACCCGGAGTATAAAAAGCGCTACCGTCCCCGGCTGGACGCGCTGGTGAACCGCTGGCAGGATTACCAGGGCGGCGATCTGGTGTTCGAGACCGATTTTTCGGGCAACGATACCATCTACGGCTCCGACGTGGTGATCACCGACTGGTCGGGCACAGCCTACGAGTTCTCGCTGGTCACGCTGCGGCCTTCCATCTTCATCAACACGCCGCCCAAGATCAACAACCCGGATTACGCCAAGATCGGCATAGAGCCCCTGGAGTTCTCCCTGCGCTCCCGGGTGGGCGTCACCATCGATCCGGACAAGCTGGATCAGCTGCCCGGCCAGGTAAAGCAGGCGCTGGCCCAGGGCGAGCGGTATGAATCGGAGATCCTGGCCATCCGCAACCAGTACATCGCCAACTTTGGCGAATCCGGCAGGGCCTGCTACCGCGCCATCATGGACGCCATCAAGGAGCATGGCGGCAAACAATCATAAAAAAGGAGCATCCGCAATGAAAAAGTCCGAACGCATCTTCCTGATCCTCATGCTGGTCCTCGCATTCAATATCGGCTTCATGGGCCATGCCTTCGCCTATATCGATCCCTCGGTAACCTCCTACGCCATCCAGGCCATCGCCGCCGTGGTGGTGGCTGTGGGCGCGGTGGCCGCCATCTGGTGGCGCAAGGCCAAAAAGAAGGTGGCCGATAAGCTGGGTATCGATGAAAACAGTAAAAAGTCCACCGAGGCCGACGTGGTGGAAGACGACGATGACGATTGATCATCAGCTGATCGCCCGGGGCGGCGGTGAGCACAGCCTGAATAAACTGCTGGAGGAAGCGGGCGTACAGCGCCCCTTCCTCCTTTGCGACGGCGCTTTTCCGTTTTTGCCCTGCGCGGAATGGAAAATCGCCGCCGCGCCTTGTTTTCGGGGCGTATCGCCCAACCCGGTGATTGAGGATGTGCGGCTGGCCATCGCGGCCTATCGCGCCTCCGGCTGCGATGGCATTGTGGCGGTGGGCGGCGGCAGCGCCATCGATACCGCCAAGGGCGTCAAGGCCTTCCATCAAATGCCGGCGGGGGATGAGCTGCGCCAGACCCTGAGCGATACCGGCCTGCCGCTGATCGCCATCCCCACCACCGCAGGCACCGGCAGCGAGAGCACCCAGTTTGCCGTGATCTACGAGGGCGGCGTCAAGCATTCGGTTTCCCATCCCAGCCTGCGGCCCGCCGCCGTGCTGCTGGAAGGGGAGCTGCTGCGCACCCTGCCGCCCTACCAGAAAAAGGCCACGCTGATGGACGCCCTGTGCCAGGGGATCGAGAGCCATTGGTCCCGTCGGGCGACGGCGGAGAGCCGGGCGCTGGCGGAGCGGGCCATTGCGGGTATCCTGGAAAACCTGGACGCCTATCTGGCCGGGGATCCGGCGGCCGCCCAGCGCATGCTGGAGAGCGCCAATCTTTCGGGACAGGCCATCAACCTGACCACCACCACCGCGCCCCATGCCATGAGCTATAAGCTGACAAGCCTGTACCATATCGCCCACGGCCATGCGGTGGCATTGTGCCTGCCCGGGGTGTGGCGGTATATGGCGGCCCATGGCGATGGTGACCTGCGCCGGGAGCTGGATACCCTGTCCGGCCTGCTGGGCGGCGGCGCGGAGGTCGTGGCGGGGCTGAACCGCCGCCTGGGCCTGAACGCGCCGCAGATCGCCCCGGAGCAGCTGGATATACTGGCCGCGGCGGTCAATCCCCAGCGGCTTTCCAACAACCCGCTGCCGCTGGACGCGGACGCCCTGCGCGGCCTCTATGCCGCACTTGCCAGCGATGCATAATCATGCTATAATAATTCGTTAAATCCTTTTCTAAGGAGCTTTGATCCATGGAATTGCTCAAAAAACTGCTCACCCCCAGCCCGGAAAAGCTGCTCAAACCCCTGTATAAGCAGGTGGCGGCCATCAACGCGCTGGAATCCACATATGAAAAGCTGACCGACGATCAGCTGCGCCAAAAAACCAAGGAACTGCAGCAGAAGGCCCAGAGCGGCACCCCCCTGGACGATCTGCTGGTGGAGGCCTTCGCCGTGGTGCGCGAGGGCAGCAAGCGCGTGCTGGACATGCGCCCCTTCGACGTGCAGATGATCGGCGGCATCGTGCTCCATCAGGGCCGCATCGCCGAGATGAAGACCGGCGAGGGCAAAACGCTGACCGCCGCCATGCCCGCCTACCTGAACGCCTTGGAGGGCAAGGGCGTGCATATCGTGACGGTGAACGATTATCTGGCCAAATTCCAGGGCGAGGAAATGGGCAAGCTGTACCGCTTCCTGGGCCTGAGCGTGGGCATCATCCTGACCGGCATGACACCCGAGCAGCGCCAGGCCGCCTATAACTGCGATATCACCTACGGCACCAATAACGAGCTGGGCTTTGATTACCTGCGCGACAACATGGTGGTCTACAAGCAGAACATGGTGCAGCGCGGGCATCACTTTGCCATCGTGGACGAGGTGGACTCCATCCTGATCGACGAGGCCCGCACCCCCCTGATCATCAGCGGCCAGGGCGAAAAATCCACCGATCTGTACGAGAAGGCGGACCGCTTCGTCTGCCGCCTGGAAAAGGGCGAAAAGATCGAGGATCCGGAGACCGCCAACCAGTCCACCACCGTCAAGCGCCTGATGGGCGGCGAGGCCCAGTACACCGGCGATTACTGGGTGGATGAAAAGGACAAGGCCGCCCAGCTCACCGAGCAGGGCGTGGACAAGGCCGAAAAATACTTCGGCATTGAAAACCTTTCCGATCCGGAAAACAACGAGCTGTACCATCACATCATCCAGGCGCTGAAGGCCAACGCCATCATGAAACGCGACGTGGATTACGTGGTGCAGGACGGCCAGGTCATGATCGTTGATGAGTTCACCGGCCGCATCATGGTGGGCCGCCGCTTCTCCGACGGCCTGCACCAGGCGCTGGAGGCCAAGGAGCATGTAAAGGTGGAGCGCGAGAGCCGCACTCTGGCCACCATCACCTATCAGAACTTCTTCCGCATGTACGATAAGCTGTCCGGCATGACCGGCACGGCCAAGACGGAGGAAGCGGAGTTCCAGGGCATCTATCGCCTGGACGTGGTGGTGATCCCCACCAACAAGCCCATGATCCGCAAGGATCTGAACGATATGATCTACACCACCAAAAAGGGCAAGTATAAGGCCGTGGTGGAGGAGATCATCCGCCGCCACGCCACCGGCCAGCCCGTGCTGGTGGGCACCATCTCCGTGGAGGTCAGCGAGCTGCTGAGCCATATGCTGGAGATGAACGGCGTGGAGCACGAGGTACTGAACGCCAAGCACCATGCCCGCGAGGCGCAGATCGTGGCCCAGGCCGGCCATTACGGCGCAGTGACCATCGCCACCAACATGGCGGGCCGCGGCACCGATATCCTGCTGGGCGGCAACCCGGATTATATGGCCCGCCGCACCATGCGCCAGGAGGAATACAGCGAGGATCTGATCGAGCTGGCCACCGGCCACAACGAGGATGTGGACGAGGAGGTGCTGGCTGCCCGTAGGCACTTTAACGAGCTTAAGGCCGAGTATAAAAAGACCACCGACGCCGAGCATGACCGCGTGGTGGCCCTGGGCGGACTGCATATCCTGGGCACCGAGCGGCACGAGAGCCGCCGCATCGATAACCAGCTGCGCGGCCGCGCCGGCCGCCAGGGCGATCCGGGCAGCAGCCAGTTCTTCATCAGCATGGAGGATGATCTGCTGCGCGTCTTCGGCGGCGAGCGCATGAAGATGATCACCAGCCGCCTGGGCATGGATGAAAATACGCCCCTGGACGCCACGATGCTTACCAAGCAGATCGAAAACGCCCAGAAGCGCATGGAAAGCCGCAACTACGAGATCCGCAAGCACGTGCTGCAATACGACGATGTGATGAACCAGCAGCGCGAGCTGATCTACAAGCAGCGCAAGCAGGTGCTGGAAGGCGAAAACATGCACGACAGCATCGTCAACATGATCACCGAGCTGATCAGCGCCGCCGTGGATCACGATTGCGCCGACGCCAGCGCCGAAAACTGGCAGCTGGATCAGCTGGCCGATTATCTGAACCGCCTGTGCGTGCCCGCCGACGCCATCCGCCAGCACGAGGACGAGCTGCGCAAGCTGGGCAAGGAGGAGATCAAGGAGCGCCTCAAGGCCGTGGCCATGGACCTGTACGGCAAGCGCGAGGCGCAGATCACCGCCTTCGGCCACGATATGCGCGAGCTGGAGCGCGCCTTCCTGCTGCACAGCGTGGATCGCCGCTGGATGGATCATATCGACGCCATGGATCAGCTGCGGGACGGCATCGGCCTGCGCGCCTATGCCCAGCGCGACCCCATCAACGAGTACAAGATGGAATCCTACGATATGTTCGAGGATATGGTGCGCCTGATCCGCGAGGATACCGTGCGTCTGGTCTTCCTGGCCCAGGTGGCCGACCGCAACGCGCCCCAGCGCCGCGTGGTCGCCCAGGCCACCAGCACCAACGATGTAAAGAACAGCTCCGCCCATGAGAAGGCCGCCGCGGCCAGCCGCCAGAACGGCGCAGGCCCCGTCCATGTGGATAAAAAGCCCGGCCGCAACGATCCCTGCCCCTGCGGGAGCGGAAAAAAGTATAAAAACTGCTGTGGGCGGAACGCAGGATAGCATAAACCCTGCCGTGATTTTGCTGAACAACCGACCATACGACAGGAGTTGAATAAAATGATTCTTGAATTTGAAAAAATACGTACCGATCTGGAGGATATGCGCCATCGCCTGAAGGACGTGGGCGAGGGCTTGCATATCGATCATATGCAGGAGGAGCTGGAGGAGCTGCGCGAGGAGCAGAACGCCGACGGCTTCTGGGAGAACCTGGACCGCAGCACCCACGTGACCCGCAAGATCAAGCAGCTGGAGGATAAAATTGCCCATTACGCGGGGCTCAATGACCAGTGCGACGATATCGAGGTCATGATGGAGCTGGCCGAGGAGGAGGACGACAGCGCCATGGTGACCGAGGTCACCGACGCGATGGAGAAGCTGCGTACCGAGACCGAGGCCCTGGAGCTGGAAACGCTGATGCGCGGCCCCTATGACGATCGGGACGCCGTGCTGAGCCTGCACGCCGGCGCGGGCGGCACCGAGGCCCAGGACTGGACCAGCATGCTCTACCGCATGTATACCCGCTATTGCGAGCACATGGGCTTTACGGTCAAGCTGCTGGATATCCTGGATGGCGATGAGGCCGGGCTCAAGTCCGTCACCTTTGAGGTGAGCGGCGACCATGTGTACGGCTTCCTGCGCGGCGAAAAGGGCGTGCACCGCCTGGTGCGCATCAGCCCCTTCGACAGCAACGCCCGCCGTCATACCAGCTTTGCCAGCCTGGATGTGGCGCCCCTGCTGGAGGAGGACGACGGCGAGATCGAAATCGATATGAAGTATGTCCGTGTGGATACCTACCACAGCAGCGGCGCGGGCGGCCAGAACGTAAACAAGACCTCCTCCGCCGTGCGCATGACCTACGTGAAGGACGACGTGACCATCGTGGTGGCCTGCCAGACCGAGCGCGACCAGGTGCAGAACCGCGCCACGTGCTTAAAGATGCTCAAATCCAAGCTGCTGGAGATCCGCGAGCGCGAGCGCGAGCAGCAGATGGCCGATATCAAGGGCGAGATGAAGAAGATCGAGTGGGGCAGCCAGATCCGCTCCTACGTGTTCCAGCCCTACACCATGGTCAAGGATCACCGCACGGGCTATGAGACCAGCGCCATCGACGATGTGATGAACGGCGCGCTGGATGGCTTCACGGTGGCCTACCTCAAAATGCAGTAATGAAACGCGCAATGTATGCAGCAGGCACGGCTTTGTGCCTGCTGCTGCTGTTGATCGTGATATTGTGCGCCGCAGTGACGCATATGGGCCGGGACGGAAGCCTGTATGCTGAATGCTTCCATTCCTTTGCGCGGGATACGGAGCGCTTCGGCGTGACGGCGGACGATTACGACGGTATCGCCCAGGACCTGGGGGATTATTTTTCCGGCAAGGATGCGGCCTTTCCCTATTTCAATGAGCGGGAGATCACCCATCTTTCCGATATCCGGTCGCTTTTCCGGCTGTTTGATTATGCCTGGCTGCTGG
>CADAHU010000084.1 GCA_902787835.1 uncultured Eubacteriales bacterium | reverse complement strand
ATTCAAGCTGGTTCGCCCGTTGAGGTCCAGGAGGCGAAGTCTCCTGGCGCAGAGCTCGAGGCCGCGGAGGCCTCGAACGTTCCCCATTCCCCGTCAAATCCAAATTCTCTTGCCTGTGATCGATTAAGGATACCGCAGTCCAATTTCCCGGACAGCTCAGGGCTTTTTATTCTTGAACGCCGTTATGCCTTAAAGAGCCGCCCGATCCAGTCTTCGGACAAGCGCCGGCGGGGTTGAAACTGGTCTGAGGACAGATACAGATAGATGGCCCGCTGCAGGGCCCGGGCTTCCGGATAATGCTCCAGCTGATGCAATCCCAGAGAGGAGACCAGCAGGCGGCCGTTTCCGCAGCGGCATTCAAACAGCTTGGCCATGGGTCGCAAAAAGGCGTAGGAATCCATCTCCGTGATGATAGCGTCGATCCGCTCCGGCAGGATCATGGCCCGCTGGTTCGCCATGGGCCACCACTGCCAGGTATTATGGCCTTCCGTGGGGAATTCCCGGAAGATCGGATGCTGCGCGTCGATTAGCTGGCCCATGCCGCCCGCCTGATATGGGAAGGTGCACACCGACCAGAAATCCGGGCTGAACTGGGCCTGAATGGATCGGGGAATGGCCTCCGCCGTGCTGTCCGGCGAAAGATAAACCGTACCCCCGCCTTGCAGCACAGCCCGCGCGCTTTCATCGAAGGCGCGGCATTCATATACATTCTCCGAGCAAACAGGCTGCGCGTCCGGATAAACCCAAAGGGGATACCGGTTCTCATTGCCGCAGAAGGAAACCGTCAGCGTCAGCTGCGCAGCTTTGCCGATGTCGTCCAGCGCGGCCCGGATGCATCCGCAATCGGTCAGGCCGCCCCTGGGGACGTGCGTCTCGGGCAGCCTGCCCTGCTGATGGAAGTCCTCCCCCGCCAGGCTCCATTCCAGCGCGCCGGATAGATCGCATTTTCCGTAATTGGCCATTTTGACCGGTACGCTCAGCCCTTCCCCGGCGGTATAGGTATACTTTTCCAGCAGCGCCAGGGGCAGCGCATCCCGGAAGAAGGCGGCGAACCGCTCCGGCTGCGCAAAAGCATAGGGCTTGGGCTTCAGATGGGCGTTCATCATGCCCACCAATGCCGTGCCCTGGCCGGGAAAATCCTGCAGCCCAAGCAGGGAGATGCCGCTGTACCCCGCCGTGCGCAGGGCGGCCTCCACCTCGGCGCGATAGCACAGCATGCTGCTCTCGCCGGTGGCCTCCACCATGCGCTTCCAGTCCTCCTCCAGCCCCTTTTCCTGTACTTTTTTCTGGATGTGCTTCAGATTTTCCGGGCTGGTGACGCCATGAAAAGCGCTGATCTCTTCAAAATCCGGCAGCACCTCGTACTGCCCCACCTCAAAGGAAAAGACGGGCTGCTCCGTCCGCTGCCGGATCGCATCCACGGTGGCGCTGTAATCGTGGCGCGCGTTGGGGGCTTCATGGTTCAGCCACCCGCGCATCCCATCGCAGGTGGCGCGCATCTCCAGGCTGCGATAGCTCATGGCCGCGTAAAAATCGCTGGCAGGATCCTCTCCCCTTTCGCCGTAATGGGCGTTGGAGCCGTTGGCGTACAACCGGGTGGGATCGTATTGCCGGGCCTCCCGCAAAAGCATGCCCATATAAGCGTGGCCCGCGTCGTCGGCCTGCAGCTCGTTGCCGAAGGTCAGCATCACAAAGGAGGGATGGTTGGCCAGATGGCGCAGGATCTGCATCAGCTCGGTTTTGTAATACCGCCGCGCCTCCTCGCTTTCAAAGGCATGGGCAGGATCCCAGTGGGAAAGCTCCGGCTGCATCAGCATGCCCAGTTCATCGGCGGCGGCGAAGGCAGCCTCCGGCGGGCAATGGCTGTGGAAGCGCATGCAATTGACGCCGTAGGCCTGGTATTCTTTCAGGATCGCCTTCCAGGCATCCGCGTCCATGGGGCAGTATCCCGTTTCCGGGAATACGGCGCAGTTGGCCTCGCTGCGCAGAAAAATCCGGCGGCCGTTCAGCGTAAGGTGTCCGTCCCGGGCCGCAAAATCGCGGATGCCAAAATGCACGGCGCGCGGCTCCAGGCCCATGCCCGATACGCTGAGGATGTGCAGGTTGCCTTCCTCCAGATCCCAGTGCTCTGCATCTTTTTTCAGCGGGAGATCGAAAAAGAACTCCTTTTTGCCAACTGGCATATTTACGTCAAATGCCGTTTCCCTTTCCAGCGCGTCCGAGGAAAAATACAGCAGGCCCTGCCAGGGATGGACGGCGTCCATTTCAACGGCTACCCGCAGCCGATCCCCCCGGGGATACGCGCGCACATCCGATATAAAGCACTGTTTTTCTATGCGCAGCTGGATAGACCCCAGCAGCCCGTTCCAGTTGGTCTGGGTCTCATCCGAGGCCGCAGAGGCATAGACGATGGCCTCCCGGGGCCAGCCCGGGTAGCTGTTATCCGAGAGGAATTGGAATTCGTCCTGTCCGGTCACCAGCTCCGTCACCTCAAAGGTATACGGCGTGGACAGATTGGCCGGACGGCAGAGCGCCGCCTCCCGCCCATTCACCCGCAGCCGCAGCCGGCGGGCCCGCTCCACATCCGCAAAGACGCGCTGCCCCGCGGGAACGCTCCACACCACCCGGCGGGAAAGCGCCGCCGCGCCTTCAAAGGTATGCTTCCGGGTGAGCCGGGTCACGATGGGATCGCCCGGCTGCCAGAAGCCGATGCGCCGCACCTCCTCCACCTTCCATTGCTTCCCGGGATCATCGGGAAGGCCGACGCCGCCCTCGTCCAGCGTGCCCGGCAGACGGATTTCCCCGTGCCAGCCGGGCAGATCGCAGGTCCACAGGCCGGAAAGATCAATGCATTGCATGGTTTTCTCCTTACAAAAGCTTCTGATGCAGGATCGCGCCCTGATGCGCGCAGTTGATGGATAAAACGGCGTCAAAGCAGGTTTTCGCCCGCCCGGTATCCCCCAGGCCATAGCTGCCCAGGGCGATCAGATACTCGCAGTGGGCGCGGTTGCGCAGGGACAGATCCTCATCGAAAAGCTGCAGATCGGGCAGGGACACGGCAAAGTAATCGATCTTCACCTGATCGTAATAGTGCTTTTCGCCATAGGCGATCAGCTTATAGAACCGGCTGCGGGCCTGGTTTTCACGGCCCAGAGCGCGATTCGCCAGCCCCTGATAAAGGATCATATCGGCAGGCTGATCGTTATAATACATGGCGGAGGCGGGTTCCTCACTGCCGGCGGCGGCCAGCTCCAGATGGCGGAGGCTTTCAGCCTCATGGCCCAGGGCCCTTTCCGCCAGGCCTAGATAATAATGGATGTTGTTGTCCTTGGCCCCTTCCAGCTTGCCCTCGCCCAGGTTATGGGGGAACACCAGGGCGCGCTCCAGCTGTTCCTTTGCCTTGGCCGCATCGCCCGCATTCAGCGCTTCGATGCCCAGCTGGGTCAGCGACACGGCGTACTGGGTGGTCACCTTGCCTTCGCCGCCCTCCCAGGGGTGGAAGGTATGGGCCATGATCAGCTCCAGCGCCTCCTGATACCGGCCCAGATCGTTCAGCAAGGCGCAGTATTCAATATACAGATCATCCCGCTGGAAGGCGATTTCCCGATGCGCGTCCAGAAAGGCGAAGCGGTCGGCAACGCTGTAATTGAGCTTGCCGTAGAGCTGATACAGTTCCAGCAGCACCCGGGCGTCTGTTTCATCCAGCATATAGGCCCGCTCCATGCAGCGCCTGGCTTTTTCGGGATCCTTCCGCTTGTTGTAATAGGCCAGGCTCAGATTGCGCCATACCGTGGGAAAATCGCAGTCGATCTGCGCGGATTTTTCCCAGCAGGCAATGGCATCGTCATACTGCCGCTTATCGTACCAAAGGCAGCCCAGATAATAGGGCGCTTTCGCGTCCTTCTCATTCTCATCGATGGCGTACTGCAGGGCGGCGATATCCTCCAGCCGGTTGGGGAAGCAGTACAGCGGATCGGCCTTAGCGGCGTTCTCCAATGCCTGCCCGGCGTAATCAAAATCCCCATTCCGGGCGGCGCACAGCGCCAGATGATACCATACCATGGGCGTGGGCTGCGGGCAGCACTCCAGGATGAACACGGCGTCCTCATAGTATCCCGCTTCGGTATAATCGATGGCGCACTCGATATAGCTGCTGGCCCGCTCGCCCATCAGCGCCAGCGCGCCGGTCAGATCGCCGCTCTCGATGCGGGATACATAATCAAAGGCGTCCAGCTTCAGGTTTTCCTCATACCAGCGCTCGGCCTCCATGCTGCGGCCCAGGCTGTCCAGGATCAGGCCCTTGAGCGCCCGGGCCTTGAGGCTGTGGGCATTTCGCACCAGGCTGCGCTCCACATGCTCCAGGGCGACGCTGTATTCATGCCGTCTGGCGTCGATGCAGGCCAGATGGTAATATCCCGCCTCCTGCTCCGCAGCCGACCAGGTGGCCTTGTAATAGGCGTCGTAGGCTTCGTTGAAGCGCTCCTGGTATTCAAGCGACAAGGCCAGATTGATATAGGCCTCGCTGTCATAGGGATTGGGATTGCGACTGGTCAGGCGATCGATGGCCGCGCGGAAGTATTTTTCCGCCGCCGCAAACTTGCCCCGGCGCAGCAGCAGCATGCCGTAGGCGTTGTTGGCCCTAATATCCCCGGGATCGCGCTTCAGCGCTTCCAGATAATAAGGATCGGGCAGATAGGTGGCGTGGCGGTACTGCTCCAGGTGGATGCCGGTCAGGTACAGCTCCTCGTTGGTCAGGATCTCCTCCGGCAGCTTGGCCGGGGGCATGGGATCGGGGATCTCCTCGATCTTCCTGGGCTGGGGCGTATAATCCAGCAGCCTGCGTCCGCCGGAGGTATACACGGCCAGCGTCAGATCGGTTTCCGGCACATCGAAGCACACCTCGTCTGTCAGCACATGCTCCGGGCTCAGATCAACTGTGGAATCATACAGCACGTCCTCCCTGCCGCTCAGAACGACCCGGGCGTTCTGAAAGGGCTGGGTTGTATAGACGGTGAAGCGCGCCGTATGCTCCTTAAGCTCCAGGTTCAGCACGCATTCCCGGCTGGCGTTCTTCACATATCCAGCCTCCTTGTAGGGCATAAAGTACTGCGTAAAGGTCTTTTCCTCAAAGGGCTTCAGCCAGGTAAAATCCGGCTGGTTATCGCAGTACATGCCGGTCATCAGCTCAATATAGGGACCGTTTTTATCGGTCAGGTTGCGGTCCCAGGCCTGGCCGAAATCGCCGCAGCCCCAGGTCCACTGCTTTTTGCCGGGGCTTACGTGATGATCGGCGATATGCAGGATGCCCGCCTTCGCGCCGTAATCGTAGCCGCCCACAAAGTTGTAATCGCTGTGGGCGCACATATAGCTGGTGGGCACGGGAATGTTTTTATAGCGGCTGATATCCACCCCCGCGCCGTAATCGTGCTTGTAATAGACGCCGGTGGCGATGGGGAAGGTGCTCACGTCCCGCTTGCCGTGGTCGTACACGGCGCACACGTCCGGCGGAAAAACGGATTGCGTGTTGTCGTTCACCGCCACCGCGGGATTGGCCCACCAGAGGAAGGTTTGGGGCAGGTTGGTGCGGTTGTACAGCTGTCCCTTGATCTCGATATACGCCTTGCCGGGATAGAGCGTAAAGGTCATTTTGCCCTTGGTGCCGTACATCTGGTCGACCTCGCTGAGCTCCACCGCCACGCTGCCGTCGTCGTTTTCCACCGTGCGCCAGTCCACCGGGCCGAAGGTGGTGGGCCGGTGATGCTGGGGCCAGTTGAACTCGATGCCGCCGCTGATCCACGGCCCGGTCAGGCCCACCAGAGCAGGCTTGATCACTTCGTTGTAATAGACAAAATCATAGCCGTTGGTTTTATCGTAGGCCCGCTGGATGCGCCCGCCCAGCTCCGGCAGCACCATCACCCGGATATATTCGTTCTCCAGCCATACGGCGGTATAGGGCTTGTCCGCCTTCTCATCCAGGATCTTATCGATCACCGGCAGCGGATACACCTTGCCGCTGCTGCCCTGGTACACGCGCTTTTCCAGGAACATGGGGTTTTTATCGGCCTTGCCGACGCCGTAGGTGGGGATCATCACCGTTTCCACCCGGATGCTGGCATTCATGCTGCATGTCCTCCTTCATTTCAATAATAAGGCTTTGTTTTCATCACGGATGGATGAGTTCATAGCTGACAAAGGCGATATGGCGGCTGTCGGCGGCCCAGCTGTTTACGTTGATGGAGCCCTGACCGCCAAAGAAGGAGAGCAGGCGGCGGTCGCCGGTGCCGTTAGCGTTCATCACGCGCAGCTCCACCTGCATGTTGGGCAGGTGCTCCCAGGCCTCCAGATCATCCCGGCCATAGGAAAGATAAACCACCTTCTGTCCGTCCGGGGAGAGATGGGCAAACCAGTTGTTGCGCGGGTGGAAGGTCATCTGGGTCTGATTGCCGCCATCCCGGTCCATGCGCCAGATCTGCATCAGCCCGGTGCGGGTGGAATTGAACCAGATGGATTGGCCGTCCGGCGCATACTCCGGCCCATCGTTGAAGCCGCCCAGGGTCAGGCGTTTTTCCGCTCCCCCCTCCGCCGGGATGGTGTAGATATCCACCTCCATGCGGCCTTCGTGCTCCCGGAAGGCGCAGTAGGCAAGCTCCCGGCCGTCCGGCGACCAGCCGTGCAGATAGCTGGGGCCGATGGGCGTGATCAGCTTTGGCGCGCCGCCGCCGATGGGCAGGGTATAAATGCGGGACGGGATGGTCCAATCCCGGGAGCCGTGGCTGACCGCCACGGACCGCTCGTCCGGGGAGAGCACATGATCGTTGTTGCAGTTATCGCATGCCCCGGTATCGATGCCGGTGATATTACCGGTCTCCAGATCATAGGTGAACAGGCGGCCGTCGGCGTTGTACAGGATGGCGCCGCGGCCCTTGAGCCAGTTGGGTGCCTCGATCACGCCCTCGAACCGGCGCAGGGTTTTGACCTCGCCGGTCTCCACATCCAGGATGTTCAGATAGCTCACGGAATGCTCCCGCGCCTGGGTGCGCATGGCCAGTGCCCGCAGGCAATCGGCCAGATCCTGGGCGGGAGAAGCGGTAAATTCATCCTGATCCACCAGCTGCGGGATGCCCATGGCCCGGGCGAACTGGAAGCAGGCGGTAACATCCACATCGCCCTGGCCGATCACAGCGGGCGCTCCCCGCCGGAAATCCTTGTAGTGCAGCGATTTGACCCCGCTGCCCAGCCGCCAGAGCAGCGCCTCCGGATCCTGCCCGCCGGCCAGCGCCCAGCCCACGTCCACCTGCGCGCCCACCTTGCCCAGGCACAGGGAAAGCAGGCGCTCATAGGCCGTTCTGCCGCCGATCCTGGTTTGGATATCGGCCTGTTCGTTATGGAGCAGCAGCTCCGCCCCGGCATCCTGCAGGGCGTCCGCCAGCTGCATATAGCCCAGCGCCGCCTGGTGCAGCGAAAGCTCGGTCAGCTCCTGGGGGCTCTTGACCACCAGCTGCCGGATGCCGGTTCTTTCCGCCAGCTCCCGCAGCCGGTCCCGGTCCAGGGAGGCGTCCCAGCCGATCAGGTGCGCGGATACGATCTCCAGCCCCAGATCGCGGATCTCCTCCAAATGCGCCGCCAGCCAGTCCGCGGGCCAGAACACATGCTCCCAGCCCTGGAACGCCGCCGGGGCGATGCAGGGCTCAATGCGCTGATATCCCAGGCCGCGCAGCTCCCGCAGCGCGTCCATTGTGTCCTTGCGGTCCTTCAGAACGCCGTACAGATTGATGCCGAATTTCATGGAACGATCCTCCCGGTTTTATTGATCGATGCTGTCTGATCCTATTATATTTGATTTTGTCCATATTTTCAACAGGGTTTACTTTTATCCGCCGATCCGGTATACTGGTTGTAACGACAATTGCAGAGGAGGACAAGCGATGTTTACAAGGGAACAGATCGATCTGGCCCGATCCTGCGCGCAGCGGGTCACGGGCATTGCGCTGCCCTGGGCGGTGGATATCGGGGAGACGGAAAACGGCCTGCAGGTTTGCTTTGGCGAAGGCTCCGCCAGCATCCGGGCGGATGGTATAAACAGCCTGACAAGGGGCTTCTTTTTGCTGTCCCGGGCGGTAAAGGAAGGCCATAAAGCCGGGGAAGCGCGCCAGCAGCGGCACTTTTCCTCCTGCGGGGCCATGGTGGATACCTCGCGCAACGCGGTTCCCCGGATGGAAACGGTAAAGCGGCTGATCGACCAGCTGGCCTGCCTGGGCATGAACATGCTGATGCTCTACACCGAGGATACCTACGAGGTGCCGGGCTATCCCGCCCTGGGCTATCTGCGGGGACGCTACAGCCGGGAGGATCTGCGGCAGCTGGACGATTACGCGGCGGCGCTGGGCGTGGAGATCGTGCCCTGCATCCAAACCCTGGGCCATATGTCGCAGTACCTGCAGTGGGACGCGGCGGCGAGCCAGCGGGATACCGCCGACGTGCTGCTGATCGACGCGCCGGAAACCTATGCCTTTATCGAGGCGGCCATCGGCTCCATCAGCGGCTGCCTGCGCTCCCGGCGCATCCACATCGGCATGGACGAGGCCTATGGCGTGGGCCTGGGCAATTACTACGCCCTGCACGGGGCGCAGGATCGGTTCCAGATGCTGAGCCGCCACCTGGGCCGGGTGGTGGATATCTGCAAGGCCAAGGGCCTCAGGCCCATCATGTGGAGCGATATGTTCTTCTGCCTGGGCTCCAAAACCGGCGCGTATTATGACCGGGACGCCGTGATCCCCCAGGATGTGATCGACGGCATGCCCGACGTGGCGCTGTGCTACTGGGATTATTACCACACCGATCCCGCGATCTACGATGATATGCTGACCCGCCACGAGCAGCTGTGCGCGGAGACGATGTTTGCCGGCGGCATATGGACCTGGAGCGGCTTTTTGCCCCAGGTAAAGCGCACCGAGGCCTCCATGTCCGTGGGCCTCAAGGTATGCGCCAGGCACCATGTGGATACGGTGTTCGCCACCCTTTGGGGCGATGACGGCGCGGAGACCAACATCATGCTGGGCGCGCCGCTGCTGCCCATCTTCTCCGAGGCCTGCTGGCAGGGGCCGGATTACGAAGCCCGGGACGCCATATTGGCCGGGGAATGCCTGACCGGGATCCCGCGGGCCGCGGTGGAGGCCTGGGGCGCCTTTTATCCCGATGAAAAGGACAAGCGCCCGGGCAAGGCGCTGATCTGGTGCGATCCCCTCTATCCCCTGTTCCAGATGCCCGAGGGTGACAGCTACGAAGCCATCATCGCCCGCTCCCGGGCGGCCATGGACGCGCTGAAGCCCTATGAGGATATGCTGGAATGCCGGTATGCCGGCCTGCTGTTTGATGTGTGCGTCCGCAAAGCCGGGATCCTGTGCCAGCTGCGCGGCCGTTACCTTTCGGGAGACCGCGCCTGGCTGACAGAATTGACCGAGACCGGCATCCCCGCCCTGTACGCTTCCTATCAGCAGCTGCAGGAGGCCCACCGGCAGCTGTGGGAGCGGGACAGCAAGCGCTTCGGCTGGGACGTGCTGTGCCTGCGCTACGGCGGGGTGATGGCGCGGCTGCTGGATATGCAGAAAACGCTGCGCCGCTATCTGGCCGGCGAAATCCCCTGCGTGGAGGAGCTGGAGGCCAAGCCCCAGCCCGTGCGCCGGAGCGATCATCTGTTCAGCCGCCTGGCCATGGTCTCCCGGATGGAGTAAATGCATAAAAACGCAAAGAGTGTATTTATATTGTTTTTCATGTTCAGCATATTGACACCGCGGCGCGGGCCCGGTATAATAAGCCAAACCTTGGAGAAAGAGGAGTAGTTGAGAGCCGCAGGCGGTGGGATTGCGGCACGGCGTGTGGGAGTGAATGGACTTTTGAGGGCAAACCCAACGGAAGCGATTCCCAGTAGGGGCGACGGAGCTCCCTCCGTTATCAAAGGAAGCCGTATGATGGTACGGAGCAAAGAGGGCGCGCAAGCGCCAAGCCGGGTGGCACCGCAGGGAAACAAAGCATCCCCTGTCCCAGCAATATCACATTGCGGGACGGGGTTTTTTGTGTATAAATAACCGCCCCGAAGATACAGGAGGTGGTACATTGCAAAACAAAGTCGTCATCCTGGGCGCGGGGCACGTGGGCTCCCATGTGGCCATGTCCCTGGCGCTGGGCGGCACCGCGGAGGAGATCGTGCTGGTGGACAAGCTGCCCCACAAGGCGGCGGCCCAGGCAGCCGATATCGCCGACAGCCTGAGCTGTCGCGGCTGTGTTCCCCTGGTGTGCAGCGGCGATTACGCCGACTGCGCCGACGCGCAGATCACCGTCTGCGCCATTGGCAAGGCCCGGGAGCCGGGACAGACCCGGCTGGATCTGCTGGGCGATTCCGTGCGCATGGTCCGGGAGCTGGCGGAAAGCCTGCGCCCCGCGCCGCCCCAGGGCATCGTGATCAGCATCACCAATCCCTGCGATATCATTGCGGAATGCCTGCGGCAGGCGCTGGGAATGGACCGCTCCCGCTGCTTTGGCACCGGCACGCTGCTGGATACGGCGCGGCTGATCCGCATACTGAGCGAGCAGACCGGGCTGCCCCGCAGGGAGATCGACGCGGTGGCGCTGGGCGAGCATGGGGACTCCTCCATGATTCCCTTCAGCCAGCTGCGATTGGACGGGAAGCACGCCGCAGAGGTCCCCGGCTTTGATCCGGAGGACGCGCTGCGCCGCACCCACCAGATCGGCATGGACATCATCGAGGGCAAGGGCTCCACAGAGTTTGGCATCGGCCAATCCGCCGCCCATCTGATCGGCATCCTGCTGCGCGGCGAGCGTTCCGTACTTCCGCTTTCCACCGTGCTTCAGGGAGAATATGGTGTCCGGGACGTCCCCTGCGGCGTGCCGTGCCGGATCGGCCCGAAGGGTATCGAAGCGATCATCGAGCTCCCGCTGACGCCGGAGGAAAACGTCGCCTTTAACGCCAGCATTCAGGTGCTTTCATCCTATATGCAAAAGGCATACGCATTATCATAATCAAAATAACAGGAGGTATCATCCCATGTTGAACAGCAAGCTTTTCCGCATCCTTTTCTGCCTGGCCCTGTCCGCCGTGATGCTTTTCTCCGCTGTTTCCGCCCTGGCCGAACCCATCCGTGTGGCCGTGGTGCAGCCCCTGACCCATACCTCCCTGAACCAGATCCGCGATACCATCATCGCCGCGCTGGAGCAAAGCGATATCGATTTTGAGATCATCACCCGCAACGCCGAGGGCGATACGTCAGCGCTCTCCACCATCCTGGAAAACGTAAAGATGGACGGCGTTGATATCCTGGTGCCCATCGCCACCAACACCGCCCAGAGCGCCAAGGTGATCTATGAGGACGGCCAGATCCCCGTGGTGTTCGCCGCAGTATCGGACCCCGTGGCCGCCGGCCTGACGGGCGAGGACAGCTTCTTCATCACCGGCGTATCCAACAACATCCCCGCCGGACAGATCGTGCAGCTGATCGCTGATTTCCAGCCCGATTACCAGAAGATCGGCTTCCTGTACACCTCCAGCGAGACCAACTCGGTTTCCACCATCAACGCCGCCAAGGCGTACTGCGAGCAGAACGGCATCGCCTATGAGGAGGTCTCCATCGCCAATCTGTCCGAGCTGCAGACCGCCGTGGAAACGCTGATCTCCAAGGGCATCGACGCCCTGTACACCGGCAACGACAACTCCATCGCCTCGGCCATGTCCACCTACACCGACGTGGCGTACAGCTACGGCGTCCCGGTGTACTGCGGCGCGGACTCCATGGTGGCGGACGGCGGCTTCGCCACCATCGGCGTGGATTACGTGCAGCTGGGCAATCAGGTGGCCGATATCGTGATCCGCCTGGCCCAGGGCGAGCTGCCGGAGGATATCCCCTACGAAACGCTGAGCGATTACGCCCGGTTTGTGAACCTGCAGGCGGCGGGCACGCTGGGCATGGAGATCGGCGAGGACACCCTGTCCGCCTACCGCGTGCTGGTGGAGGCCGACGGCACCAGCCACTTTGGCGAATAAGCGATCCATATATCCGCTCCGGGGGGCGGCGCGTACGCCCTCCGGAGATCCTGTTTTGTGAGGAAGCGATCGACCATGAACGGACTGACCCTGATCCTTTCGGCCCTGAGCCAGGGCATGATTTACGTGCCCATGGCGCTGGGCGTTTTTATCGCGTTCCGGGTGCTGAACATGCCTGATCTGACCATTGACGGCAGCTTTGTGGTGGGCATGTGCGTGTGCGCGGTGGTGACCATCGCCGGCTCTCCCCTGCTGGGGCTGGTGTGCGGCATGCTGGCGGGGGCGCTGGCCGGGCTGTGCACCGGTCTGCTCCAAACCAAGCTTCGCATCAACCCCATCCTGTCCGGCATACTGACCATGACGGGGCTGTACACCATCAATTTTATGATTCTGGGCGGGCAATCCAACCTGTACCTCCAGCGCACGGAGCTGAACGCCGCAGGCGCGCAGACCCAGGTGGCCAGCGATACGCTGTATAAATCCTTCCGCACCCTGCTGGTCTCCCTGACCGGCAACAGGCGGCTGGACGCCAATCTGAGCGCGATGATCCTCAGCGGCCTGATCGCCCTGCTGCTGCTGGCAATCCTGGCGGTATTCTTTTACACCCGCACCGGCATGGCCATCCGGGCCACCGGCGATAACGAGGAAATGGTGCGCTCCTCCTCCATCAACGCCGACCGCACGCGGGTCACCGGCATCATGATCTCCAACGCCCTGGTGGCGGCCTCCGGGGCGTTGCTCTGCCAGCAGCAGCGCTATGCCGATCTGAACTTCGGCAGCGGCATGCTGGTGGTGGGGCTGGCCTCGGTGATCATTGGGCAGGTGTTCTTCGGCAAGCGCTCCGTGACCCTGGGGCTGATCAGCGCCGCCTTTGGCTCGCTGTTCTACCGGGTGATCCTGCAGTTGGCCTATAAGATCGATATGCCCAGCTACGCGGTAAAGCTGCTCTCGGCGGTGATCGTTGTCATTGCTCTGACCCTGCCGCTGATCCGCCGGACGATCAAGGAGCGGCGCGCGGAAAGGGAGGAAGCGGTATGACGGGACTGACGCTGACAAACCTGAAAAAGACCTTTGAGAAGGGCACGCCCAACCAGAAGCTGGCGCTGGACCGCCTGTCGCTGGCGGTGGAGAAGGGCGATTTTATCACGGTGCTGGGCTCCAACGGCGCGGGAAAATCCACGCTGTTCAACGCCATCCTGGGCAAGTTCCGGCTGGATCAGGGAAAGATCGTGCTGGAGGGAGAGGATATCACGCACCTCAAGGATTATCAGCGGGCGCTGAACATCGGCTGTCTGTACCAGGATCCCATGCGCGGCACCGCCCCCAACATGACCATCGAGGAGAACCTGGCCCTGGCCTATACCCGTAAAGCCAGCAAATCCTTTTTCGCCCTGAACCGCAGGGACAGCGCCTACTTTCGGGAGCTGCTCTCCGGCCTGAACCTGGGGCTGGAGGACCGGATGAAGACAAAAATGGGCCTGCTCTCCGGCGGGCAGCGGCAGGCGGCCTCCCTGCTGATGGCCACCATCGCCCAGCCCAAGCTTCTGCTGCTGGACGAGCACACCGCCGCGCTGGACCCGGCCACCGCCGCGCAGGTGCTGGACCTCACCCGACGCCTGGTGGCGGAAATGCATTTGACCTGCCTGATGATCACCCATAACATGCAATCCGCCCTGCAGATGGGCAACCGCACCATTGTAATGGACCGGGGACGCATCGCCCTGGATATTGCGGGCGAAGCGCGCGCGCAGCTGACCGTGGGCGATCTTATGCGGCAGTTCCAGGCCACCTCCGGCCGGGCGCTGGATGACGACCGCATCCTGCTGAGCCCGGAAAAAGCGGATTGATCCCTTGCCCCTCCCCGCCTGATCTGCTATAATGCAGAAAAAAGGCTGGGAGGTTTTTTCATATGGCGATCACAGTGAACCTTCGGTATACCGGCAAGGACGGCGCGGCCATGAAGTTTGCCCGGGAGATGACCGATACCGGCGTGGTGGCGGCCATCCGCGCGGAGGCGGGAAACCTGCGGTATGAATACTATCAGTCGGTGGAGGATCCGGAAACCGTGCTGCTCATCGACAGCTGGGCGGATCAGGCGGCCATCGACGCCCATCACGCCTCCCCCATGATGGGAGAGCTGGCCCGGCTGCGGGACAAATACGATCTGCACATGACGGCGGAGCGCTATACGCGCATCGAGGACGCCGACAGCGAGTTTATCCGCAGGTGACGCCCATGGAAGAGCTGATCCTGAAAATCGACGTGACCTGCCTGCCGGTGTTCGCGGTGAAGGGACAGAACCGGGACGTGGTGATGGTGCCCTTTACCGCCGCCGCCAGCGGCCCGTACTTTACCGGCGCCACCATCGGCCCCTGCGTGGATACCCAAAAATATGAAAAGGACGGAAAGGGGTTCCTTTCCGCCCGGTACATGCTGGAGGGCGTGGACGCCTCCGGCCAGAAATGCAGGATCTTTATCGAAAATCAGGGCTCCGGGGAATGGCATCCCGCCCTGGTGACCGACAGCGCCCTGCTGGCCCCCTGGGAAACCGCGGAGCTTTGCGCCACGGTGGATCCCGCGCCGGAGGGCGTCACAGTGCGCGTTTATCGGAAGGGCTGATCCGGCGCATCCGGTAATAATAACCCCAGATCAACAGCACCATGGCGCCGAACCAGGCCATGATCTCGGCGATATACACACCCTGCTCCCCCAGGAAAAGGGGCAGCAGCAGCACTGAGCCCACCCGCATGATCAGCTCCACCACGCCGCTGATCATGGGGATCAGGGTATCGCCGATGCCCTGCAGGGCGGAGCGGTATACAAACAGCAAATACAGGAAGGGCAATCCCAGGCCCATGATATGCAGGAAGCGGCTGCCGTTCTCCAGCACCTGCTGCGCCACCGCGGGATCATCCTGAATGAACAGCGACAGCATGGGACGGCTGAACGCGAGCACCACGGCCATCACTGCCAGCGCCAGCGCGATGCCCACCAGCGCGGACTTGCGCACGCCCTCGCGCACGCGGTCATTTTTCCCCGCGCCCTGGTTTTGCCCCGCGAAGGTGGCCACGCCCGCGCCCAGGGAAGCGCCGGCGTTTTCGATCAGCCCCTGGAAGCGGGAGGCGGTGTTATATCCCGCCATGAACAGGAAGCCATAGCCGTTCACCACCCGCTGGAGCACCAGCCCGCCGATGGAGATCACCAGGTTGCCGGCGGCCACCGGAATACCCAGGCTGAACAGCCTCCGGCACACCGGCAGCTGCAGCTGCAGATGCTCCCGTTCCAGATGGAAAATGGGCAGCCGCAGCACGGCAAGCAGACAGATCAGCGCGTTGACCGCCTGGGCTGTCACCGTGGCCGCCGCGGCCCCCGCCACGCTCCACCGGAAGCCCACCACAAAAAGATAATCCAGCAGGATATTGATCAGCGTGGAGGCGACGATGGCGATCATGGGCGTTTTGCTGTTGCCCACGGCGCGCAGAAAGCCGCCGCACACGTTGGCGGCCATCACCAGGGGCAGCCCGCCAAAGATGATGCGCAGATACAAAAGCGTAAGGGCAAAGGTTTCCTCCGGCGTTTTGAGCGCGCGCAGAAAGAAGGGCAGCAGCCCCTGGGCCAGCGCCTCCAGCAGCAGCACCACGCCCACAGACAGCAGCACGCTCTGCCCTGCCGCCCGCTTGAGCCCCTGCCCATCCCCCGCGCCGAAGCGCTGGGCGATCTCGATGGCGAAGCCCTGGGCCAGGCCCATGGCCAGGCTGATCACCGCCCAATCCAGCCAGCCGGAGGAATTGATGGCAGACAGCGCCGCCACACCCTCCTGCCGGCCCACGATCAGCGAATCCACCAGCGAATAGACCTGCTGGAGCAGATTGCCCGCGATCACGGGCAGGGAAAACAGCAGGATCAGCCGCGCGGGGCTGCCTGTGGTCATATCCTTGATTCTCGCCATAGCCTGTCGCCTGCCTGTCCGCCGGGCTTTGCCGCCCTGGCGCGCATATTCTATCACGATCGCGCCGCGCCATCAACCGGTATGGGAAAAAATGTGTATTTATACAAAGGAGCAAGCAGATGGACAGCCGTCTGATCTACGAGGTGCTTTCCGCCGTGGCGGAGATCCCCGCCGGGTATGTGGCCAGCTATGGGCAGATCGCCCGGCTGATCGGCCGGGAACGCAACGCCCGCCTGATCGGAAGAATCCTGAGCCAGGCTGAACTGTACGGCGATTACCCCTGTCATCGGGTGGTGAACCACGCGGGGCGGCTGGCCCCGGGCTTCACAGAGCAGCGGTTCCTGCTGGAGCGCGAAGGGGTAACCTTTCTGGCAAACGGCTGCGTGGACATGAAAAAGCACGCATGGGGCTGCTGACGCCCTCGCAGGGCATATCAGCAGCCGTTGCGCGGGAAATCCTTTCGGAGCAGACAAACTGTAATTGGCAGAGGAAGGATTACGCGCTTTCTTTCAGGAGAAAGAAAGCTGTGCAAAGAAAGCCTGC
>CADAHU010000083.1 GCA_902787835.1 uncultured Eubacteriales bacterium | reverse complement strand
ATCATTCTGGTCGTTCCCGTATACCTCGTACAGCAGATAATAATTGCCGTCGAGCGTATAGGCCGTGCCATTCCCATCCATATCCTTGAACTGCACGGACAGGGTAAAGGGCGGCGGAGGCGCCAGCGTAACGGCGGTGTTATCGCCGCTCCAGCTAACGGTCATCTTGTACCCATTGACCATCTGACCGTTTTCAAACCGGAATTTGCTGTTATTGTTGTCAGCCACGGTGTTTACAGATGGCTTATCGCTTGATTGGTACAAACCCACGGTGGGTTGATCGCCAGTGTTATAATAAGCGATATCGTTTTCGCCGCCATTCCGCTTCTGCAATGATGAGAACTGGAAGGTGAACGTGTTGTCATTGGAAAGCTGCCCAACGCTTGTATCGCTTATGGCATAGTACTCGCCAGGATTGCCCCACAGATCCTGTGCTTCTTTTTTTGCGTATACATAGTACCCGCTCAGATCCAACGGTCCTTCCTCGCCAGCATCCAGCGCTACGGTCACGGTATGAATAGGCGCAGGACTCACGGTAATAGTATGTTCCGTTATGTTTACTTCAAAATTGCCAATTCGACCATTACCTAAAATCTTAGTGGAGGCATCGGCGTAATGAATCGTGCCTCCTTCCGGCTTCTGGCCGCTATTGCCACGATACATTCCAAGTGTAACTGTATCATCGTCGCCAGGAACCGCAGTGTTTGGAGAATATAATTGATAGAACGTTCCGAGCTTAATCGAGTTCGTGCTATTTGCGCTGATTGTGCCGACAGGCTCATCCGCAACAGCATAATAATTATTGTCGTTGCGCGTAAACCACGCATAGGCATAAATATTGTCTCCCAATGCAGCGTCTTCTGCAGCAGTATTTACAACATCCACCGCATAAGGCTCAATCTGCAGCGCCGTTAAAACCGGCAGCTGCCGCGCAGGCGAATCATCCGCCAGCGCGTAGAACGGCAGCAGATCCAGCATCATCAGCGCTGCCATCAGGATCGCTAAGAATTTGTTGACCTTGTTCTTCATCGTAATTGCCCCTTTATCCACATGCATTTTAGGGAATGGGAAACGGATCAAAGCAATCGTTCTATAAAACTATCAGCTGTTTTCCTGATCGGGAGACGGCAGATCGGCAATCTCCACATGGACGCGCCAATAATACAGACAGTTTTCTTCCGTTACGATAATATCCATGGTTTCACCGTTGGCGCCTTCCACGTCTTCCCAGTTTTCGGAATCGGTGCTCTGCTGCCACTGAAGGACGTATTCCGTATCCTCATAGCCATTGAGCTGCGCGGTGAAATGCACCACATCGCCCAGGGACAGCTGCTCTCCCTCCCAGCTCATGGAGAAATCCACAGAACGCTCGGCGGGCTCTTCCGCGTTCTCCTCCGAATCGCTTTCAGCTTCGTCCGTGTTCTCCTCCGAATCGCCTTCAGTTTCGTCCTCGTTCTCCTCCGGATCGCTTTCAGATTCGTCCGCATCCTCTTCCGGATCGCTTTCAGCTTCGTCCGCATCCTCTTCCGGATCGCCTTCAGCTTCGTCCGCATCCTCTACCGGTTCAGCTTCAGAGTCGTCCATGTTCTCTACCGGTTCAGCTTCAGAGTCGTCCGCATCCTCAGTCGGTTCGGCTTCGGAGTCGTCCGCATCTTCTGTGGGTTCAGCCTCGGAGTCGTCCGTATTCTCCGCCTGATCGTTCGTTCCGGGAGCCTCATCCCCTGCTGCGACGGTTTCCACAGGCGCTTCATCGGACGCCGCGGTCTCTTCCGGTTCGTTGGAATCGGTCTCCACAGGGGGCGCCGTCTCTTCCGCTTCCTCTTCAGCCGGTTCCGCCGTCACGGCGCTTGTCTCAGCGGGCTGCTCCTCCGCAGGCTTCGGTTCGGGCTTCGTTTCGGGCTTGCTCTCCTGGACAGGAACGGCAGGCGTATATACAGTCTTTACGATCTCCAGCGTAACGGTCTGTTGAATGGCTTCGCTGCTCTGGATAAAGGAAATCAGATAAGTGCCCGGCTGCACCATAACGCTGGTGTTCAGGTTTCCGGTTTCATCGGGAATAAACAGACCGGTTGCCATGGTGGTCTCGTTTTTGAATTCCACCACCAGCGGCTGCTGCGCGATAACCTTCAGATCCACCATTTCCGCCGCATAAACAGTCAGGCGCACCAGGTAGGGCTTGGTACCGTTGATAAAGAAGGTCTGGGAAGCGTTTACCATCAAATTGCAGTCCGCGGGAACCGGCATGGGGATCCCCGGGGCAGGCGCTTCAGGCGCAGCGACCACGGGCGCAGGGGCAGCCGCCGGAGCTTCCGTTGCAGGAGCAGCGGCTTCTTCAGCAGGCTTTTCCGCAGCTTCGCCATCAGCAGGAGCTTCCGTGGTCTCGTTCGGCGTTTCCGTATCGTTTTCAGCGGGCTGCTCAGCATCAGCAGCCAAACGGGCCGCCTCCGCTTCAGCAGCGGCGCGGGCAGCTTCCTCTTCCGCCAGGCGAGCGGCTTCCGCTTCAGCAGCGGCGCGGGCGGCTTCCTCTTCCGCCAGGCGAGCGGCTTCCGCCTCGGCAGCTGCGCGTGCGGCTTCCTCGGCAGCCTGACGCGCAGCTTCCTCCGCGGCCTGACGGGCAGCTTCTTCAGCTGCCTGTCGCGCGGCCTCTTCAGCGGCCTGACGGGCAGCTTCCTCTGCAGCCTGACGCGCAGCTTCCTCTGCGGCCTGACGCGCGGCCTCTTCAGCAGCCTGACGCGCGGCTTCCTCTGCGGCCTGACGCGCAGCTTCTTCAGCCGCCTGACGTGCGGCCTCTTCAGCGGCCAAACGCGCAGCTTCCTCAGCGGCCAAACGGGCGGCTTCATCCGTCGATCCGGCAACCGCAGGGTCGCTGCTTTGCAGGGCATCGTCCTCCGCAGCAGCGCAGAAAACAGCACTGCAGGCCAGAGTAATGACGCAGCACATTGCCAAGAAACGCTTCCAGGAACCAGACATGTTTTAACCTCCCAATTCAAAAGCCTTGATAAAATAAACAAAGCATATGTTGGTAAAATTTACACATATTATTATATAACAAAAATGTCCAGATTGTAAATATCATTCATTGCTGTGTACTTTACCATTTTTGGTTTTTATAATGTATACTGCTTAACAATATTTGCACAAATGCATATTTGTATTTGAAAGGAAGATTTAAGCAGAATAGGAGTTTTGTCCATTTCATACCATATTCTGTAAATTATATTCCTTTTTGCACTGTGAAATATGTATTTTTTGCACGCATTTCCTTTTTCTCCTTCGGTTTCTTTGTGCCCTTCTCTCGGAGGTTATTTCATACTTTGGTATCCTTTCAATTGTTTTTCTGCTTGATTTGCAATTCTTCCCCATCTGATCTGTACCAATGATCATCATGGCGCGTTTATGTATAGTGGATCCATTATCGCCGATTCATTTTCCCCTTTTCAAAAATATTTCTGCAAATGGGGTTGACAAAAGGGGCGATATGCGCTAATATATATTTCGCGCTTGATTGAGCGCAATGGCGCGGGGTAGAGCAGTTCGGTAGCTCGTCGGGCTCATAACCCGGAGGTCGAGGGTTCAAGTCCCTCCCCCGCAACCACTTTGGCTCCGTAGCTCAGTTGGCTAGAGCATTCGGTTCATACCCGGAGTGTCATGTGTTCGAATCACATCGGAGCCACCACAAAACCCTGACAATTCGTCAGGGTTTTTCTTTTTGCATTTTCCCCTTGACATTCCTCCCTTTTGTTTTTATAATGTGCTTGCGATGATCGGGAGAAGTACCCGCAGACAGCGTTTTAAGAGACTTCGCGGTTGGTGCGAGCGAAGGGCGCGGCGCGGCGAATACACCCGGGAGCACAGGGCTGAAAGGGGGGAGGACAACCCCTGCGTAGGTTTCTGCCGGTGCGCCGGTTACAGCGCCAGGGAATGGTTGTTCCCGCTGAGGATGCATGCGCGAGCCTGCATCGAACGGAAGTGGTACCGTGGATCTGATCCGCCTTCCGGCCTTATGGCCGGAGGGCGTTTTTTCTGCAATCAGGAGGTGTATTGAATGAGCGAAACCCAGCGATATTCCAAGCGCACAGAGCATGTAACGGGCAGCGCAATCCGCGAGCTGTTCAAGCTGACCGCCAAGCCTGGCGTGATCTCCTTCGGCGGCGGCAACCCATCCCCCGCCGCGCTGCCGGACGATATCGTATCCGATATCAGCCGGGAGCTGGTGGCCACCAACGGCAAGGTACTGCTGCAATACGGCATGACCGAAGGCCTGCCCTCCCTGCGGGAGGCGCTGGTGCCCTATATCGACCAGGAATTTAAGTTCAAAACCGATGTGAACAGCATCCTGCCCGTGACAGGCTCCACCCAGGCTTTCAATCTCCTGCTGGATGCGTATACCGATCCTGGCGATGTGATCCTGACGGAAAACCCCACCTTCCTGGGCGCCACCCAGGCCATGCGCCTGCACGAGCTGCAGGTGGTGCCGGTAGAGAGCGACGACGAGGGCCTGCGCATGGACGCCCTGGAGGAAGCCATCATCAAGCACCATCCCCGGATGCTGTACACCATCCCCACTTTCCAAAACCCCACCGGCGTGACCCTGCCCCTGGAGCGGCGCAAAAAGATCGCCCAGCTGGCCGAAAAATACAATGTGCTGGTGGCGGAGGATGATCCCTATCATTCCCTGCGCTATACCGGCCAGTCGCTGCCCTGCATCAAATCCTTTGATCAGGCGGGCAATGTGGCCTTTATGGGCAGCTTTTCCAAGGTCATTTCCCCCGGCCTGCGCGTGGGCTTCCTGGCCTGCGATGATCCCAGGCTGATGCGCAAGTGCGTGATCTGCAAGCAGAGCGACGATCTGCACACCGCCAACCTGAACCAGGCCATCGTGGAGGCGTACCTGCGCCGCGGGCTGCTGGCGCCCCATGTGGCGGCAACCTGCCAGCGCTACGGCGCGCAGATGAACTGCATGCTGGAGGCGCTGGAGCGCATGGATGGCGTGCAGAAGTTCACCCGGCCCGAGGGCGGCCTGTTCATCTTCGCCTGGCTGCGGGAGGGCGTCAACGCCACCGATCAGCTGATGAAGGCTGTCGATAAGGGCGTGGCCTATGTGCCCGGCACCTATTTCTACCCCGACGGCGGCCACGACAACACCCTGCGTCTCAACTTCTCCAACGCCGATATCCCCACCATCCAGCGCGGCATGGCCCTGCTGGCGGAGGCGCTGAAAGCGTAAACCAACCATTTCATTATATTGAGGAGGAATAACCCCATGCACATTCTTGATACCCTGAAGGAGCGCGGATTTATTGCCCAGGTGACCTTTGAGGACGATCTGTACAAGCAGCTGGAGCGGGAATCTACCCCCTTCTATGTGGGCTTTGATCCCACCGCCACCAGCCTGCATTTCGGCCATTTCATCCCGATCATCGCCATGGCGCATATGCAGCGGGCCGGCCATCGCCCCATCGCCCTGGTGGGCGGCGCCACCGCCATGATCGGCGACCCCAGCGGCAAAACCGATATGCGCAAAATGATGACGGTGGAAACCATCGATCATAACGTGGCCTGCATCAAAAAGCAGCTGTCCCGGTTTATCGAGTTCGGCGAGAACAAGGCCATGATCGTCAACAACGCCGACTGGCTGCGCGGGCTGGGCTACATCGATTTCATTCGCGATATCGGCAGCCTGTTTTCCGTCAACCGCATGCTCACTGCCGAGTGCTACAAGCAGCGGCTGGAGCGCGGGCTGACCTTCCTGGAGTTCAACTACATGCTGATGCAGAGCTACGACTTCCTGCAGCTGTTCAAAAACTACGGCTGCCGGCTGGAGATGGGCGGCGATGACCAGTGGAGCAACATGCTGGCGGGCGCCGATCTGATCCGCCGCAAGGAGCACGAGGACGCCTATGCCTGCACCTTCAAGCTGCTGATGAACCACGAAGGCAAAAAGATGGGCAAAACCGAAAAGGGCGCGCTGTGGCTGGATGCCGATCTGTGCTCCCCCTACGATTTCTACCAGTACTGGCGCAACATCGCCGATCAGGATGTGAGCAAGTGCCTGGCGCTGCTCACCTTCCTGCCCATGGACGAGGTGCGCCGGCTCAGCGCCCTGGAGGGTCAGGAGATCAACGAGGCCAAGAAGGTGCTGGCCTTCGAGTGCACCAAGCTGGTACATGGCGAGGAGGAAGCGCTCAAGGCCCAGCAGGCCGCCAGCTCGCTCTTTGGCGGCGGCGCCGCCAGCGGCGACGTGCCCAGCTATGAGATCACCCGGGATCAGCTGAGCGCCGACGGCCGCCTGACCACCATCCTGAACGACTGCGGCCTGTGCACCAGCCGCGGCGAGGCCCGCAAGCTGGTGCAGCAGGGCGGCGCCACCGTGGGCGAGGCCAAGGTTTCCGATATCGATTTTGTGATCACCGCCGATATGATTGGCGCCGAGGGCCTGCTGCTGCGCAAGGGCAAGAAGAGCTACTGCCGGCTGCTGCTGATCTGATAAGGAGGCCGCCATGGAATACGGCTACCTGGAACAATACTACAACGGATATGACGAGAATGGCCGGCTGCTGACCAACCATGGCCGGGTGGAATACCTGACCACCATGCGGTATATCCAGCGGTATGTGAAGCCCGGCAGCCGGATCCTGGAGGTGGGCGCGGGCACAGGGCGGTACAGCATCGCCCTGTCCCGGGCCGGCCACCGCGTCACCGCGGTGGAGCTGATCCAGCATAACATCGACGTTTTCAAAAGCCAGCTGACGCCCCAGGATGATATCGAGCTCCTGCAGGGCAACGCCATGGATCTCTCCGCCCTCGCCGATGATACCTTCGACGCTGTGCTGCTGCTGGGTCCGCTGTACCACCTGTACACCGAGGCTGATCAGCTGGCCGCCCTCCGGGAAGCCCGGCGCGTACTGAAGGCGGACGGCACGCTCTTTGCCGCCTATTGCCTGAACGAGGCCACCATGATCCAGTTCTGCTTCCGGGGTGATGGGCAGAATATGCTGGACTGCCTGGAAAAGCATATGCTGACCGATGATTACAGGTGCATCTCCACGCCTGCAGATCTTTTTCAGATGATGCGCGTGGAGGAGATCGACCGTCTGAACGCCCTGTGCGGCCTCAAGCGGGTGCAGCTGGTGGGCATCGATACCTTCGCCAACTATATGCGGGACCGCATCAACAGCTGGAGCGAAACGGTCTTTCAGGCATTTCTGCAATATCACTTTTCCATCTGCGAGCGGCCGGACATCATCGGCGTCAGCAATCACGCATTGGATATCCTGAAAAAATGACGAGCTATAAAACGATCAAGCAGGAGGCGCAGGACGAGTTTATCGTCAACAAAAGCCGGTTCATCGGCTATGCCTGTCCCTGCGAAACCGAAGAGGAAGCGCTGGCCTTCCTCAAAAAGATCCGGGAAAAGCACCGGGACGCCACCCATAACTGCTATGCCTATGTGATCGGCGCCAACGCCGGCATTATGCGGTACAGCGACGACGGCGAGCCCGGCGGCACGGCGGGTCTGCCCATGATGGAGGTGCTCAAAAGCCGCGGGGTGGTCAACTGCTGCGTGGTGGTGACGCGGTACTTTGGCGGCGTCCTGCTGGGCGCGGGGGGGCTTGTGCGGGCCTATACCAAGGGCTGCGCCATCGCCCTGGACGCCGCCCGGGTTTCCATTATGGAAAAGACCTGCCGGGTGCTGTTTGATGTGCCCTATCCCCTGTGGGACAAATTCAATTACGCCCTGCAATCCCTGCCCGTGCTGCTGGAGAGCACCAGCTTTCAGGCCTCGGTGGACGCCACGCTGATGATCAGGGAAGCCGATCTGGAGGAGGTATGCGCCCGGCTTGTCACGCTGACGGACGGCAAGACGGACTATCTGCCCACGGACGAGCTCTTCTACCCCTGGCCCGAAAACAGCTGACAGCGCATCCTCGGCCCGGTTTATTGCCGGGCTGTTTTTATTGTCCATGAAAAATTACGCAGTTCATGGAAAAACACATGACAAACCGCGTGAATTGTAGTATACTGAAAAGGTACGAAAAAAATGCACCGGGAGGTTTTACGTATCATGAAAACGACATTGGTCATCATGGCAGCCGGACTGGGCAGCCGTTACGGCGGGAACAAGCAGACCGAGGGCATCGGCCCCAACCACGAAATGCTGATGGAGTATTCCATCTTTGACGCCGTGCGCGCCGGATTTTCCAAGTTTGTATTCGTGATCAAGCCCGATATGCAGCCCCTGATCGAAGCGCTCTGCGGCGATCTGGTGGCCTCCTGCAAGGATCAGGACGGCAATCCGGTGGAGGTCTGCTATGCCATGCAGGATTTCAGCAGCGTCCCCGGCTTCTATACCATCCCCGAGAACCGCACCAAGCCCTTCGGCACCGTGCACGCCGTGCTCTGCGCCGAAAAGTACATTCAGGAGCCCTTCGCCGTGGTGAACGCCGACGATTATTACGGCGTGGATGGCTTCGTCTCCATGAATCAGTGTCTGCAGGGCCTGAAGGACGGGGAAGCCTGTATGGTGGGCTACTACCTGAAGAACACCATCAGCGAGAACGGCACCGTGACCCGCGGCGTATGCAGCCAGGAGAACGGCCTGCTGACCAAGGTGACCGAGACCTTCAAGATCCAGCCCTTCGCCGATGGCACCATCCGCGATACCGCCACCGATCCCGAGGGCGTGGTGCTGGATCCCGACGCCCTGGTATCCATGAACTTCTGGGGCTTCGTGCCCGGCATCTTCCAGCAGATGCGCGCGTACTTTGACGCTTTCCTGCGCAATCTGACCCCCGAAGAGATCAAGGCCGAATGCCTGCTGCCCATCATGGTGGACGACCTGATGCACAAAAACGAGCTGAGCGTGCGCGTGCTCTCCACCAACGCCACCTGGTTTGGCATCACCTATCCCCAGGATAAGCCCTATGTGCAGCAGGAGCTCAAAAAGCTGCACGATAACGGCGTTTATCCCGCCTCTCTGCACTGAGCATGGGCATCTGCGGCATCATTGCCGAATATGACCCGCTGCACAACGGGCATGCCTGGCAGCTGAAGGAAGCGCGCCGCCTGACCGGAGCCGATCTGGTGATCTGCTCCATCAGCGGCAGCTTTACCCAGCGCGGCATGCCCGCGCTTTTATCTGCCCATACCCGGGCCGCCATGGCGCTGCATGCCGGGGCCGATCTGGCGCTGCAGCCGCCCTTTTCCTATTCCGTCTGCAATGGCGAGCGCTTCGCCCTGGGCGGCGTCACCCTGCTGAAGCGGGCCGGTGCGGATGCCCTGTGCTTTGGCGTGGAGCCCGCCGGTCTGCCCTATATCTGGGAGGCCGCCGATATCCTGGAAAAGAACGATGGCGCTTTCCGGCGCAGGCTGCGCGCCCTGCTGGATTCCGGGCTTTCTTTTCCCAAGGCCCAGGGAGAAGCGCTGGCGGACATCCTGCGTTTGCAGGATCCCGGCCTTCTGGCGCAGCCCAATACCGCCCTGGCCATCTGCTATGCCCGGGCCAATATCCGTCTGCAGGCGGGCCTTACGCTGTATCCCGTCCCGCGTTCCGGCCAATATCACGATGAAGCGCTGCCCGGGCCGGATATGCTGCCCTCCGCCACCGCGGTGCGCAAGGCCGCGCTGGCAGGCCGATGGGAGCAGGTGCAGGCCGCCATGCCCGCGGCGGCCTTCGCGCTGATGCGGGAGGCTTTTGCCGCCGGCAAGTATCACCCGCCCGCCGCGCTGGACGCGCTGCTGCGGTGGAATCTGCGGCAGCAAAGGGATTTTTCCATGCTGCCCGATCTTTCCGAAGGCATCGAAAACCGTCTGCATATGTCCGCAAGCGCGCTTACCCGGGAGGATATGATCCAGGCCGTTAAAAGCAAGCGCTATTCCCACGCGCGGATCAGCCGCCTGCTGACCCATGCACTGATTGGCACCGATGGGCGCAGGCTCTCCGCCCTGCCGGAATATGGCTATGTGCTGGGCTTCCGTGGGAACGCCTCCCATGTCCTTAAAAAAGCGGAAAAGGAAGGCTTCCCCTTCCTGCCCAGCGCCATCAAGGACGCATCTGGAGAAGAAATGGCCTTGGATATCCGTGCGGACGACCTTTGGCGGCTGGGCGCAGGGCAGCCCTTTGGGGGCATTTTCCGGGAAAAACCGGTGATTGTTTAACGCCCCTCCCCATGGGAAGCTTTCCCTGGGACTGTACTTTTTGCCCTTCTTATGTTACAATAAATCATTCGATCCTGCAGGAGGTTCTGGCAATGCTGAAGCGATTTGCGGCGCTGCTGCTGACGGCGATCATGCTGTCGGCTGTATTGGCGCTGCCCGCGTATGCCAGCAGCTCCGATTATGATCCCGCCCACCCGGAAACGCTGAACGATATCGATATCGACGCCCTGGCCTGTATCCTGATCGAGGCCAACACCGGCATGGTGGTTTATGAAAAGAACGCCGACGCCCGGCTGTACCCCGCCTCCACCACCAAGATACTGACCACCTATCTGGGCATCCTGATGGGCGATCTGGACGAAACGGTGACCACCAGCGAAAGCTGCCTGCAGGTGGAGGAGGGCTCCTCCAAGATCCCCCTCTCCCCGGGCGAGGAAATCAACTTCCGGGATCTGCTGTACGCCACCATGATCCGCTCGGGCAACGAGGGCGCAAACCTGATCGCGGAGACGGTCGGCGGCAGCATCCAGGGCTTTGTGGATCTGATGAATCAATACGTCACCTCCCTGGGCCTGGTCAACACCCATTTTGAAAACCCCAACGGCCTGCACAACGATAATCATTATACCTCCGCCCGGGATCTGGCCACCATTGCCCGGGAGGCCATGCAGAACGACGTATTCCGGGATATCGTAGCCACCACGTCCTACGATCTGCCCAAGAACAACATCAACCGCGCCAGGAACCTGACCTCGCGGCTGAGCGAGTTTATCGGCAATCCCGAAAGCAGCAATTATTATCCCTACGGCATCGGCATCAAAACCGGTTATACCTCCGCGGCCGGCCACTGCTTTGTGGGCGCGGCGGAAAAGGACGGCGTCACCTTTATCTCCGTGGTGCTGCGCTGCAGCGGCGACGCATCCAACTACCGCTATTGCTGGCGGGATACCCGGCGGCTGATGGATTACGGCTTCTCCCAGTACGTCAGCGTGACCCTGCCCCAGCTTTACGATTTGCAGCCCAAGGTGCTGGAGGTGGCCAAATACGATCTGGACGATCCGGAGCTGGGCAAGCTGGAGCTGGTGCTCAACAAGCTGGATTCAGCAGGCAACGACAGCATCATTACCCTGCGCAGCCGCCTGGATTATCTGGTTTCCAACTTTAACGATCTGGTTTCCATCGAGTATGTGCACGAGCCCGTGGCGCCTATTCAGGCGGGCGAGGTGATGGCAACGCTGACCTATTATCCCGAGGCGGGCGAGCCCATTGAGTATGAGCTGGTGGCCTCCCGCAGCATCGCAAGGCGATCGCTGGATGTACCCGATCTGGACGATATCATATGGGAGACCGAAAACGACCCCAACCCTTTCCCCCGCTTTACAGTAGAAATACTGGCTTTTTTTGTGGGCGTTTTTGCGGTGATCTTCCTGCTGGTCAAGGGCGTCAAGCGCCTGCTGGGCTTCCGCAGCAAAAAACCGCGGCATAAGCCCATCAAGCCCATATCGCGGTATTATCGTTGATCCATCCCATATAAAAACGCACCGGCTGCTGCGCGGTGCGTTGTTTTTTTATGCCTCGTGGTTGCGTTCGTAAATCAGCCGCAGGCCCTTGAGCGTAAGCAGGCCGTCTATGTGATCGATGCACTGGGTCTGCTCGGCGATCATACGGGCCATGCCGCCGGTGGCCACCACCGTGGCATCCTCCCGGCCCAGCTCCTGCTTCATGCGGCGCACCAGGTATTCCACCTGGCCCACAAAACCGTACAGCATACCGGACTGCAGGTTGGCGATGGTATTGCGGCCAATGACGTGCTCCGGCCATATCAGCTCAAAATTGGGCAGCTTGGAGGTGCCGTGCACCAGGGCCTCGCTGGCGATCTTGATGCCGGGGCAGATGCAGCCGCCCGCAAAGTTGCCCTTATCGTTCACCACGCCGAAGGTGGTGGCGGTGCCAAAATCAATGTAGATGCAGGGCGCGCCGTAATAGGTATTGGCCGCAACGGCGTTGCAGATGCGGTCGCTTCCCAGGGCCTGGGGATTATCGTACTGGATGTTCATGCCCGTTTTGACGCCGGGCATGACAAACATGGGCGTGATGCCAAAATAATCGTTGCACATGTGCTCGATGGTGAAATTCACCGTGGGCACAACGCTGCTGATCATGATGCCGTCCACCTGGCTGCGGCTGAGCCCGTCGGTATGGAACAGGCTGGTGACCAGGATGCCGTACTCATCGCTGGTGCTGGTGCGGTTGGTGGCAAGACGCCAATATTTGATAAGCTCCTTTCCGTTAAAGAGGCCCATTTTGATATTGGTATTGCCCACGTCCATGGTAAAGATCATAGATCGTATCTCCTTATAAGACGCCTAAAAAGGCAAAAGATCCAAGGTGCATTCTTCATTCAAGGAAGCCAGGACGAAAAAGGCGCCCGAAGATTCAGCGGTTTCAGGCGGCAAGTCGCGTCAAATCAGGCGCGCCTTTTTCAGCGCGACGCCCACCGCGCCCGTGACCAGGGCGGCCACGGCCATTTCCACCACGGCATTGACGCCCGTGGAGGCGACGATGAACGTGATCACACCGCGGCCCGCCATCATATTTTGAATGTACTCCGTCCGCCCGAACAGCAGCACCAGCAGCGACATGAAGAACAGCGTATTAAAAAACGCCGCGGCGAAGCCCGTGATGGTGCAGCTGATCTGGGATTTGACCCCCCGCTTGGTCAGCGCGCGATAGATCAGGGCGACGATCAGCCCCACCAGCGCTCGGGAGCAGAAGCGCTGCACAAACATGAGCACGGGGCTCACGTTGACCAGGGCCGCGCCCATGGCGCTGTATCCCAGGATCCCAAAGCATTGCAGGAAGCTGATCAGGCCGAAGGCTCCGCCCACGATGACCCCGCCGGACACGCCCATGGCGATGGCCGCAATGGCCACGGGGATCATATTAAAGGTGATGGAGAGCCCGGCGGGCTGCGGGATATTGACCAGCCCCAGCACCACCTGGACGGCGATGAGCATGGCAAGCAGGGTCAGCCGGTACACTTTGCTGCGGCGATTGATGGTTTTCATTTTTTGTTCCTCCGTTCAAGTTCATCAGATACCTGACGTAATATGGGGATAAGATGCGATGTTCGACCCGTTTCCGGTATCGACAGGGG
>CADAHU010000082.1 GCA_902787835.1 uncultured Eubacteriales bacterium | reverse complement strand
AGTTCGGCTACGACGCCGACGGCAGCGTGATGCTGATCGACGAGATCGCCAGCGGCAACATGCGCGTGTACAAGGACGGCCAGTACATCGATCCCATGATGCTGTCCAAGCTGTTCTTCGCGTGAGAAGCGGCTTTCAGCCGCTCCTCGGCGACGTACACGCCGCCGCCTGCGGATTGTTGATGGAGGGATCGCGATCCCTCCATTCCTCCGGGGCTTTTGTCTTGCAGGTCTTTTGCAAATAATTTTTTCACCACAACAAAGGAGCGTTTCATCCGTGGGCGGATTCTTTGGCATCACATCCAAGCGCGACTGCATGGCCGATGTTTTCTTCGGTGTGGACTACCACAGCCACCTGGGCACCCGCCGGGGCGGCATGGCGGCCTATGACCGGGAGATCGGCCTGCAGCGCAAGATCCACAATATCGAAAACTCCCCTTTCCGCACCAAATTTGAGCATATTTTTGAAGAGATGCGCGGCACCAGCGCCATCGGCTGCATCAGCGACAGCGATCCGCAGCCGCTGCTGGTGCGCTCTCGTTTTGGCACCTACGCCATCTGCATGGTGGGCGTGATCAACAACGCCGACAGGTTGATCGACCAGTGCCTGAGCCGCAGCGGCAGCTATTTTGACGCCATGACCGGCGGCAAGGTGAACAGCACGGTGCTGCTTGCCGCCATCATCAATCAGAAGGACAGCTTTGTGGAGGGCATCCGCTACGCCAACGAGGTGGTGGAGGGCACCGCCTCCATCCTGATCATGAAGGACGACGGCGGTCTGATTGCCGCCCGGGATAAGGTGGGCCGCCTGCCCATCCATATTGGCCGGGGCGAGGATGGCTACGCCGTGTCCTTTGAGTCCTTCGCCTATGAAAAGCTGGGCTACGCCACCGTGCGCGATCTGGGGCCGGGGGAGATCGTGGAGCTGACCCCGGGCGCCATGACGGAGCTGAACCCGCCGGGGCAGACCAAGCGCATCTGCTCCTTCCTGTGGAGCTATTACGGCTATCCCACCTCCACCTACGAGGGCGTCAACGTGGAGGCCATGCGCTACCGCAACGGCGAGATCCTGGCCGAGCAGGATGAAAAGGCCGGCCTGGCCCGGGATATCGATTATGTGGGCGGAGTGCCCGACAGCGGCACGCCCCACGCCATCGGCTATTCCAACCGCAGCGGCAAGCGCTTCGCCCGGGCGTTCATCAAATATACGCCCACCTGGAGCCGCAGCTTTATGCCCACCCAGCAGAGCGACCGCAACAAGATCGCCAAAATGAAGCAGATCCCGGTACACGAGCTGATCCAGGATAAAAACCTCCTGTTTGTGGATGATTCCATCGTTCGCGGCACCCAGCTCAAGGAAACGGTGGAATTCCTCTACGAAAACGGCGCCAAGGCCGTGCACATGCGCTCGGCCTGCCCGCCCATCATGTATGCCTGCAAATATCTCAATTTTTCCCGCTCCAACAACGATATGGATCTGATCGCCCGCCGGGTGATCATGGAGCTGGAGGGCGAGGAGGGCTTTAGCCATCTGGAGGAATACAGCGACGGCGGCACCGAGCGCGGGCGCAGGCTGCGCCAGGCGATCTGCGACAAATTCCATTTTGCCTCGCTGGAGTTCCAAAGCCTGGAGGGCGTGATCAAGGCCATCGGCCTGCCGGCCTGCGAGCTGTGCACCTACTGCTGGAACGGAAAGGAATGAACCCCATGAGCAATGAATCCCATTCTGCCTCCTACGCCGCCGCGGGCGTCAATATCGAAGCGGGCTATGAAGGCGTAAAGCTGATGAAAAAGCACGTGGAGCGCACCTTTATTCCCGGTGTGGTGGGCGATATCGGCGGCTTCGGCGGGCTGTTTGCCCCGGACCTTGCCGGCATGCGGGAGCCCGTGCTGGTCTCCGGCACCGATGGCGTGGGCACCAAGCAGCGCATCGCCCAGCTGATGGACAAGCACGATACCGTGGGCATCGACTGCGTGGCCATGTGCGTCAACGACATTATCTGCTGCGGCGCCAAGCCGCTGTTCTTCCTGGATTATATCGCCATCGGCAAAAACGAGCCGGAAAAGGTGGCGTCGCTGGTATCCGGCGTGGCCGAGGGCTGCGTGCAGGCCGGCTGCGCGCTGATCGGCGGCGAGACCGCCGAGCATCCCGGCACCATGCAGCCCGATGATTACGACCTGGCAGGCTTCTCCGTGGGCATCGTGGATAAATCCAGGGTGCTGGACCGGAACGCCATGCGGCCCGGCGATATCGTGATCGCCCTGCCCTCCAGCGGCCTGCACTCCAACGGCTTCTCCCTGGTGCGCAAGGCGCTGGATATCGAGCATGCCCACCTGGGCCGGATCATCCCCGAGCTGGGCGGGCCCCTGGGCGAGGCGCTGCTGACGCCCACCCGCATCTATGTGAAGCCCGTGCTGGCCGCGCTGCAGGCATCGGAGATCCACGGCATCAGCCATATCACCGGCGGCGGCTTCTACGAGAACATTCCCCGCTGCATCCCCGAGGGCCTTACCGCCCGCATCGAAAAGGCCGCGGTCAAAACCCCGCCGATCTTTGATGTGGTGGCCCGGGCGGGCAATGTGCCCGAGCGCGATATGTTCAACACCTTCAATATGGGCGTGGGCATGAGCGTGATCGTAAAGAAAGACGACGCCGATCAGGCGCTGGCCTCCTTCCGTCAAAACGGCGTGGACGCCTATGTGATCGGCGAGATCATCCAGGGCGAGCGCAGGATCGAGATCCTTTAACCAGGGGCCTGCGCGGCCCCTGGACCCCGCGCCAGGGTACTGAGTACCCTGGACCCGCAGCCCGCGATGCGGCAGCGAGCAAAAACCAAACTCGCTTCCGCGTGCCACGGGAATGCCGCCAACTGAGTTTCCGGGCAAAAGGAAAGTATAGGCGCAGATTCAAAAATGAATTAATTCATTTTTGAGGCGGTGCCTATACTTTCGGCGGAGCGCAAGGCGCTCCGCGCGGCCAGCAGCGCTGGCCTGCCCGGAAACGGCTCTTTGCGCTAAAGCCTGTTGGCGGAAAATACAGCGGCGTTTACGGCGGCAATGCATGCTTCTTTGCAGCTTTCTTCTCAGAAGAAAGCGCGGAACCCCTACCAAACAGAGAGGATGAGCAACAACGAAGAAAACGCTCTCCGGCCTGAGCGCCGGCATTCTGATCACCATTGGCGGCAGCGTGTTCCTGGCCTGCGAGAACCGCTATGTGGGCGCGGTGATGTTCTCGGTGGCGCTGCTGTGCATCTGCCTCAAGGGCTATGCGCTTTTCACCGGCAAGGTGGGCTTCATCCCCGAAAAGCACGGCCGGGAGGAATTCTCCGTGCTGCTGCTGGGCCTGCTGGGCAACGCCATCGGCACCATCCTGGGCGGATATCTGATCCGCGCCGGGCTGCCCAAGCTGGGCGAGGCCGCGGAGACGCTGTGCCAGGCCAAGCTGCTGCAGCTGCCGGGGCAGACCTTTGTCCGCGCCTTGTTCTGCGGCATCCTGATGTACCTGGCGGTGAGCATTTACCGGGATCAAAAGAACGTGATCGGCATCCTGTTCTGCATCCCGGTGTTCATCCTCAGCGGGTTTGAGCATTCCATTGCCGATATCTTCTATTTTGCCGCCTCGGGCATCGTATCCGTGAAGGCCTTCGGCTTTTTGTGGATGGTGATCCTGGGCAACAGCGTGGGCGGCATGCTGCTGCCGGCGGTTTCCATGATCGGAGGAAGCAAAAATGACTGATCGGAAAGCCCGGGTGGCTGTGCTGGTATCCGGCGGCGGCACCAATCTGCAGGCCATCCTGGACGCCCAGAAGAGCGGCGCGATCCACAGCGGCCAGGTGGCGCTGGTAATCGCCAACAAGGCTGACGCCTACGCCCTGGAGCGCGCCCGGATCGCCGGGGTGGAAACAAAAACCATCCTGCGCCGGGATTGCAGCAGTCAGGAGGCCTTTGAGCAGGCCATCGCCCAGGCGCTGGAGGAAAAGGAAATCGATCTGATCGTGTTGGCCGGGTTCATGGCGATCCTCAGCCGGTGGTTCACCGACCGGTTTGCCGGCAGGATCATCAACGTGCATCCCAGCCTGATCCCCTCCTTCTGCGGGGCGGGTTTCTACGGCCTCAAGGTGCACGAGGCCGCCCTGCAGAAGGGCGTCAAGGTGACCGGCGCCACCGTGCACTTTGTCAACGAGATCCCCGATGGGGGACAGATCATCATGCAGAAGGCCGTGCGGGTGCTGCCGGGGGATACGCCGGAGCGCCTGCAGAAGCGCGTGATGCGCCAGGCTGAATGGAAAATACTGCCCGCGGCGGTGGAGCTGCTGTGCGCCCAAAGGATGAAGGAGGAATAAACCATGGACATCTACAAGATCAACCGGATCCCCGACCTGCTGGAGAACAACACCTACCCCGGCCGCGGCATCATCATCGGCAAGACCGCCGACGGCGCCCGCGCCGTGGCCGCCTACTTCATCATGGGCCGCAGCGCCAACAGCCGCAACCGCATCTTTACCGAAAAGGACGGCGAGGTGTTCACCGAGCCCTTCGACGCCTCCAAGGTGCAGGATCCCAGCCTGATCATCTACGCCGCCGTGCGCCAGTTTGAAAACAACCTGATCGTTACCAACGGCAACCAGACCGATACCATCTACGACGGCCTCAAAATGGGCCTGAGCTTCAATAAATCCCTGGAGCGCCGGGAGTTTGAGCCCGACGCCCCCAACTTCACCCCCCGCATCAGCGGCATGCTGACCTTCGCGGAGAACGATTTTACCTACCAGATGAGCATCCTCAAGAGCGTGGATGAAAAGGGCAGCGCCTGCGCACGGTATGGCTTCAGCTATCCCGGCGTCAGCGGCCTGGGACACTTTATCCATACTTACGTCTGCGACGGCAACCCCATCCCCACCTTCCAGGGCGAGCCCGAGCGCGTGGCCATCGGCAATGATATCGATGAAATCACCAATGAGATCTGGAACGCCCTGAATGACGACAACAAGATTTCGCTGTATGTGCGCACCGTGGATCTGAAGACCGGCGCGGTGGAAAACCGCCTGGTGAACAAGAATAAGTGAGGGATAAAGCGATGAAGGAATTTGAACTGAAATACGGCTGCAACCCCAACCAGAAGCCTGCCAAGATCTACATGCGCGACGGAAGCGATCTTCCTATCAAGATCCTCAGCGGCCGTCCGGGCTACATCAACTTCCTGGACGCTTTTAACTCCTGGCAGCTGGTCAAGGAGCTGAAGGCCGCCCTGGGCCTGCCCGCCGTGACCAGCTTCAAGCACGTGAGCCCCACCAGCGCCGCCGTGGGCATCAAGCTGCCCGAAAAGCTCAAGAAGGCCTGCTTTGTGGATGATATCGAGGGTCTGGACGACAGCCCCCTGGCCTGCGCTTATGCCCGCGCCCGCGGCACCGACCGCATGTGCTCCTTTGGTGATTGGGTGGCCCTCAGCGACGTGTGCGACGTGACCACCGCCAAGATGCTCAAGCGCGAGGTGTCCGACGGCATCATTGCCCCCGGCTATGAGCCCGAGGCCCTGGAGATCCTCAAAACCAAGCGCAAGGGCAATTACAACATCGTGGAGATCGATCCAGATTATGTGCCCGAAGCCCAGGAGCGCAAGCAGGTGTTCGGCATCACCTTTGAGCAGGGCCGCAACAACTTTAAGATCGACGCGGAGCTGCTGAAAAACGTGGTGACCGCCAACAAGGAGCTGCCCGAGGCCGCCGTGCGCGATCTGATCATCTCCCTGATCACCCTCAAATATACCCAGTCCAACTCCGTGTGCTTCGCCTATGACGGCCAGGCCATCGGCGTGGGCGCGGGCCAGCAGAGCCGCATCCACTGCACCCGCCTGGCGGGCGGCAAGGCCGATACCTGGTTCCTGCGCCAGGCTGATCAAGTGCTGAATTTGCCCTTCCGCCCCGATCTGGGCCGCCCCGACCGCGATAACGTGATCGATGGCTACATCAACCAGAACGAGGAGGACGTATGCGCCGAGGGCAACTGGCAGAAGTATTTTACCAGCCAGCCTGCGCCCTTCACCCGGGAGCAGCAGCGCGCGTACCTGGATACCATCACCGGCGTATCCCTGGGCAGCGACGCCTTCTTCCCCTTCAGCGATAACATCGAGCGCGCCTACCGCAGCGGCGTCAGCTATATCGCCGAGCCCGGCGGCTCCATCCGCGACGACGCGGTGATCGAATGCTGCGATAAATACGGCATCGCCATGGCCTTCACCGCCATGCGCCTGTTCCATCATTAAGAGAAACGTTAAGGGCCTCCGCGGCCCTTAAAACCCGCGCCAGGGTACTGAGTACCCTGGACCCGCAGCCCGCGATCGGGCAGCGAGCGAAAACCAAGCTTGCTTCCGCGTGATGCGCTTGTGCCGCCAATCAAGTTCCCGGGCAAAGGAAAACCCGGGAGCCAGCCGGAAAATGAATGGATTCATTTTCCGGTCTGTCTTTCGGGTTTTCTCGAAGCGCAGGGCGCTTCGCACGGCCAGCATGGCTGGCCTGCCCGGGAACGGCTCTTTGCGATAAAGCCTGTCGGCGAATAAACAAGCGGCAGGAGCGGCGGCAAACGCATGCTTCTTTGCAGCTTTCTTCTCAGAAGAAAGCGCGTAATCTTTTCCCTAAAGGAGTAACTGCATGAAAATCCTGGTTGTCGGCGGCGGCGGCCGCGAGCATGCCATCATCAAAAAAATCAAAGAGAATCCCGCGGTGAGCGCGATATACGCCCTGCCCGGCAACGGCGGCATCGCCCGGGACGCGGAGTGCGTGGCGATCGCCGCCACCGATATCGACGGCATCGTGCGCTTCGCCGTGGAGAACGCCATTGATTACGCCGTGGTCGCGCCGGATGATCCCCTGGTGCTGGGCTGCGTGGACGCGCTGGAGGCCGAGGGCATCGCCTGCTTCGGCCCCCGGGCGGACGCCGCCATCATCGAGGGCAGCAAGGTTTTTTCCAAGAACCTGATGAAAAAGTACGGCATTCCCACCGCCGCCTACGAGACCTTTGACGATCTGGACAAGGCCCTTGCCTATATCGACACCCAGGATGCGCCCATCGTGGTCAAGGCCGACGGCCTGGCCCTGGGCAAGGGCGTGATCATCGCCCAGACCCGGGAGGAGGCCAGGGACGCCGTCCTTTCCATGATGCGGGATGGCAAATTCGGCAAGAGCGGCGCGCGGGTGGTCATCGAGGAGTTCCTCACCGGCCCGGAGGTCTCGGTGCTCAGCTTCACCGACGGCGAGACGGTGGTCCCCATGGTCTCCTCCATGGATCACAAGCGCGCGGGGGATAACGATACCGGCCTCAATACCGGCGGCATGGGCACCATCGCGCCCAATCCCTATTACACGCCGGAGATCGCCGATCAGTGCATGCGGGAGATCTTCCTGCCCACCATCCGTGCCATGAAGGCGGAGGACCGGGAATTCCGCGGCTGCCTGTACTTTGGGCTGATGCTCACCCCCAAAGGCCCCCGGGTGATCGAATACAATTGCCGCTTCGGCGATCCGGAGACCCAGGTGGTGCTGCCGCTGCTGGAGAGCGACCTGCTCACCATCATGCAGGCCGTCACCGCGGGCAAGCTGCGGGAGGCGGAGGTGCGCTTCCGCGATCAGTGCGCCGCCTGCGTGATCATGGCCTCCCAGGGCTACCCGGTGGCCTATGAAAAGGGTTACGAAATCACCATACCCGAGGCCGTTTGGCCCCAGGTATACGTGGCCGGGGCCAAGGCGAGCGACGGCAGACTGCTCACCAGCGGCGGCCGCGTGCTGGGCGTCACCGCGGTGGCTGATACCCTGGGGGAGGCCATCGATCAGGCCTATGCCGCGGTGAAAACCATCCATTTTGATAACGCCTTTTATCGCAGCGACATCGGCGCGAGGACGCTGAAGGCGGGGGAGAGGTAAGTATGGTTTACAGGATTTTTGTGGAAAAGAAGCCCGGCCAGGCGCTGGAGGCGGCGACCCTGTTAAGCGACGCCCGCAGCCTGCTGGGCGTCAAGGGACTGAGCGACGTGCGCATCCTGAACCGCTACGACGCGGAGAATATCAGCCCTGAGCTGTTTGATTACGCCGTGAAAACGGTGTTCAGCGAGCCCCAGGTGGATACCGCCGCACAGGCTGTGGATCTGACCGGCGCGTCCGTTTTTGCCGTGGAATATCTGCCCGGCCAGTTTGATCAGCGGGCCGATTCCGCCGCCCAGTGCATCCAGATCATCAGCCAGGGCGAGCGCCCGCTGGTGCGCTCCGCCAAGGTGTACGCTCTGTACGGCGATATCACGGCGGAGGAATTGGCCGAGATCAAAAAATATGTGATCAACCCGGTGGAGGCCCGGGAGGCCGCGCTGGAAAAGCCGGAAACCCTGAAGGTGGAGTACGCGATCCCCACCACCGTCAAAACGCTCACGGGCTTTATCGGCCTGAGCCGGGCGGAGCTGGAGCAGTTCGTCCGCGATTACGGCCTGGCCATGGATGCCGATGATATCGCCTTCTGCCAGGATTACTTCAAATCCGAGCGCCGCGACCCCACCATCACCGAGATCCGCATGATCGATACCTATTGGAGCGATCATTGCCGCCATACCACCTTCCTGACGGTGATCGACGACGCCAAATTCGCCGATCCTCTGCTGCAGGCCGCCTATGAGGATTATAAGGCCGTGCGGCGCGATCTGGGCCGGGAGCAGAAGCCCATGTGCCTGATGGATCTGGCCACCATCGCCGTCAAAGCGCTCAAAAAGCAGGGCAAATTGGAGAAACTGGATGAGTCTGAGGAGATCAACGCCTGCACGGTGAAGATTGAGATCGAGGCCGACGGCAAAAAGGAACCCTGGCTGCTGCTGTTCAAAAACGAGACCCACAACCATCCCACGGAGATCGAGCCCTTCGGCGGCGCGGCCACCTGCATCGGCGGCGCCATCCGCGATCCGCTCAGCGGGCGCGCCTATGTATACGGGGCCATGCGCGTCACCGGCGCTGCAGATCCCACCGTGCCGGTGAGCGAGACCATCCCCGGCAAGCTGCCCCAGCGCAAGCTGGTCACCACTGCGGCGGCGGGCTACAGCTCCTACGGCAATCAGATCGGCCTGGCTACCGGCATCGTGGATGAGATCTACCATCCCGGCTACGCCGCCAAGCGCATGGAGATCGGCGCGGTGATCGCCGCCGCGCCCCAGGAGAACGTGCGCCGGGAACGCCCGGAGCCCGGGGATATCGTGATCCTGCTGGGTGGCTCCACCGGCCGCGACGGCATCGGCGGCGCGACAGGCTCCTCCAAGGCCCATAACGCCCACAGCGTGGAAACCTGCGGGGCCGAGGTGCAGAAGGGCAACGCCCCCGAGGAGCGCAAGCTGCAGCGCCTGTTCCGCAATCCCGCCGCCACCCGGCTGATCAAGCGCTGCAACGATTTTGGCGCGGGCGGCGTATCGGTGGCCATCGGCGAACTGGCCGACGGCCTGGTGATCGATCTGAACGCCGTGCCCAAGAAGTACGACGGCCTGGACGGCACCGAGCTGGCCATCAGCGAAAGCCAGGAGCGCATGGCCGTGGTGGTGGAAAAGGAAAACGTGGACGCCTTCCTTTCCCTGGCCCAGGATGAAAACCTGCAGGCCTGCCCCGTGGCCGTGGTGCAGGCCGAGCCCCGGCTGGTGATGAACTGGAACGGGCACAAAATCGTGGATATCAGCCGCGAATTTTTGAACAGCAACGGCGCGGACAAGCATATCGTGATCACGCCGGCAAAGCCCGAGGGCTATGAAAAGCAGGTGTCCGGCGGCTTTGCGGAGAACTATAAAAAGTTGGCGGCGGATCTCAATATCTGCTCCAAGCGCGGCCTTTCCGAGCGGTTCGATTCCACCATCGGCGCGGGCACCGTGCTGATGCCCTTCGGCGGCAAATATCAGCTGACGCCCATCCAGGCCATGGAACCCCTTCATCACCGAAAAGAGCCCCTATCACGGCGCGTATCTGGCTGTGGTGGAATCGGTCTGCAAGCTGATCGCCAGCGGCGCGTCCTTTGAGGATGTGTACCTGACCTTCCAGGAGTATTTTGAAAAGCCCGGCGCGGACGGAAAGCGCTGGGGCAAGCCCCTGGCGGCGCTGCTGGGCGCCTTTGAGGCCCAGATGCATTTGGGCATCGGCGCCATCGGCGGCAAGGACAGCATGAGCGGCAGCTTTGAAAAGCTGGATGTGCCGCCCACCCTGATGTCCTTCGCCGTCACCACCGGCAAGACCGGCGACATCGTATCGCCGGAGTTCAAGCAGGCCGGGCACAGGGCCGTTCTGCTGGCCCCCGAGATGGATGAAAACGGTCTGCCGGTCACCGAATCGCTGATCAGGCTGTTTGATACTGTGCACGCGCTGCTGCAGAGCGGCAAGGCTGTGGCCTGCTATACGCCGGGCCTGGGCGGCATCGCCGAGGCGGTGATGAAGATGGCCTTCGGCAACGGCTTCGGGTTCCGGTTTGAAGAGAGCCTGGCCGTGGAGCAGCTCTTTGGCTATCGGTACGGCGCGTTCATCCTGGAGCTGGCGGACGACGCCGGCTGCGGCGGCACGCTGCTGGGCGTGATCACCGATGACGGCGCGTTCACCCTGGGCGCTGAGCGCGTGCAGGCAGCTGATCTGCTGGCGGCCTACGAGGAAAAGCTGGAGAGCGTGTACGCCTGCAACATCCCCGATGCCGGCATCGATACCAATACCCTGACCTATACTGCCAATGCCTGGCCTGCGCCCGCGGTTAAGACGGCCAGGCCCCGGGTGCTGATCCCGGCCTTCCCGGGCACCAACTGCGAGTACGACAGCGCCAAGGCCATGGCGGACGCCGGGGC
>CADAHU010000081.1 GCA_902787835.1 uncultured Eubacteriales bacterium | reverse complement strand
GCACAGGTCGGCAGCGAAGCTGCCTGCCCGGGAGCGGTGGACGACGTTAAAGCCTGTTGGCGAAAAGACCCGCAACAGGAGCGGCGACAAACGCAGCCTTCTTCGGTTCCTTCTTGGGCTCCAAGAAGGAACGCTCCCGTTCATCCCCTTCCCGTCCAATTTCAGTTTACTGATGCAGTATACTGAGCCGGCAACAGGATCAAATGAATTTATTTGCGCATTTTCTCTCAAAATCCCCCCTGAAATAGCCGTTCTTTCCGGTTGTGATTGTATAAGTTTTGCATTTTTATCTGTAGAAACTTGCATTTTGGCTCGCTCAGCGATATGATATGCTTATCCTATCATTTAGAAATGGAGATGACATTCAATGAAGAAACTGATTGCGATCGTGCTGGTCCTGATGATGGCCCTGCCCGCGCTGGCCCTGGCGGATGATCTGCCCGTGGTCAAGATCGGCGTGTTTGAGCCCTCCTCCGGCGATAACGGCGCCGGCGGCAAGCAGGAAGTGCTGGGCGTGGAATATGCCCATTCCCTGCGCCCCACCGTGACCGTTGGCGGCACCGAATACCAGGTGCAGCTGGTCAACGTGGATAACCAGTCCGACTCCTCCAAGGCCGTCACCGCGGCGCAGGAGCTGGTCAGCGCCGGCGTATCCGTGGTGCTGGGCTCCTACGGCTCCGGCGCGTCCATGGCCGGCGGCGAGGTGTTCGAGGCCAGCCAGGTGCCTGCCATCGGCCTGAGCTGCACCAACCCCTCCGTTACCACCCTGTGCGAATACTACTGGCGCATCTGCTTCCTGGATCCCTTCCAGGGCAGCGTCATGGCCAACTTTGCCGAGAGCCTGGGCTGCAAGAACGCCTATGTGCTGACCATGCTGGGCGAGGATTACGGCAACGGCCTGGGCCACTACTTCAGCGACGCCTTCCAGGCGCTGGGCGGAACCGTGCAGGCTGAAACCTTCCCCGAAGGCACCAGCGATTTTACCGCCTACATCAATAACGCCATCAACGCCGGCGCGGACGTGGTGTTCGCTCCCTGCGCCACCACCTACGCTTCCCTGATCATCGATCAGGCCGCCTCCCTGAACGTGGCCTTCCCCCTCCTGGCGGGCGATACCTGGGAATCCAGCGTGATCCTGGAAGCCGCGCAGGGCAAGAACATCGACGTGTACGTGTCCACCTTCTTTGATGAAAACGACGACGCCGGCGCTGCCGCCGCCTTCGTTACCGGCTTCAAGGCCTGGCTGAACGAGAACGCCGACAAGCTGACCAACAACGGCGGCAACGACATCGTGGCGGCCGTGTCCGCCCTGGGCTTCGATGGCTACAACGTGGCCCTGACCGCCCTGGAGGCTGCCGGCTCCATCGAGCCCCAGGCCATCGCTGACGTGCTGCCCTCCGTGGTGTACGCCGACGCCGTGACCGGCTCCATCAGCTTTGACGATATCGGCGACGCCAACAAGGATATGGCCTACGTAAAGCACGCCAACACCGAGACCGGCGCCTTCGACTTTGTCAAGACCCAGACCGTGGCCGGCCTGTAAGCAAAAAACAACCTGCAGCTAAAAGGGAAGCGGACCCCCGCGGGTTCGCTTCCCGATTTCATATCCTGAGGGAAAGGCGGAGGCTTTTGCATGTTTGACAAGATCCTGCCCTATCTGCTGGCGGGCATATCGGTGGGCGGCCAGTACGCGCTGATCGCCGTGGGCTACACCATGGTGTACGGCATCCTGCGGCTGATCAACTTTGCCCACGGCGATATCTTTACCGCGGCGGGCTTCTTTATGGTATATATCACGGCGTCGCTGCCCATGGGGATCTCCATCCCGCTGGTGATCGTGCTCACCGTGGCGCTGGGCTTTGTGCTGGAGCGCGTGGCCTACAAGCCCCTGCGCACCGCGCCCCGCATGTCGGTGATGATCTCCGCCATCGGCGCGTCCTACCTGATGCAGAACCTGATGTGGTACGTTACCGGCGGCCTGGCCAAGCAGTACCCCGTGCTGCCCTGGCTCAGCGACAGCGTGCAGATCGGCAGCGCCTCCACCAAGGTGGTCAGCATCGTGACGCCTATCCTGACGGTGGCGCTGGTGGTGGCCCTGGTAATGCTGATCAAGCATACCAAGATCGGCATGGCCATGCGCGCCGTATCGGTGGATTTTGAAACCAGCCAGCTAATGGGCATCCGCATCAACTCCGTCATTTCCATGACCTTTATCATCGGCTCCGCCCTGGCGGCGGTGGGCAGCATGCTGTTCTTTACCAGCTACTCCACCGTAACGCCCACGGTGGGCGCGATGCCGGGCCTGAAAGCCTTTGTGGCGGCGGTGTTCGGCGGGATCGGCTCCATCCCCGGCGCGGTGATCGGCGCCTTTATCATCGGCATTGCCGAGAACCTGATCAAGGCCGCGGGGTATACGGCGTTCTCCGACGCCTTTACCTTTGTGCTGCTGATCATCGTGCTGCTGTTCAAGCCCACGGGCCTGTTCGGCGAAGCCGCGGCTGAGAAGGTGTGAGGTGACCGCCATGAAAAAGATGTCAAAGCTCCGTTTGGGCATTTGCCTGCTGGTGGTGGCGCTGCTGTACTTTGGCGCCTGGTTTGCCGAGAGCCAGCTGGGCACCAACAGCATGCTGATCACCGTGCTCAAAAAAGGCGCGGTATACGCGCTGATCGCCGTATCCATGAACCTGCTGAACGGCTTTACGGGCCTGTTCTCCCTGGGGCAGGCGGGCTTTATGCTGGTGGGCGCGTATGTATACGCGGTGTTTACCATCCCGCTTAAAAAGCACGCCGCGGTCTACCAGTATTACAACGGCGGCATCATCCAGTTTGAGCTGCCGCTGGTGGTGGCGCTGCTGCTGGCCGGCCTGGCGGCGGCGCTGCTGGCCGCGCTGATCGGCCTGCCGGTGCTGCGGCTCAAGAGCGATTACCTGGCCATCGCCACCCTGGGCTTTGCGGAGATCATCCGCGCGGTGGTGCAGTGGGACAGCCTGGGCCCCATCACCAACGGCAGCAACCTGCTCAAAACCTACCCCACCTTCAACAGCACCAAAATACTGGGCTCAACGGTGCTCTTCCCCTTCCTTGTATCGGGGGTCTGCATCGGCATCATATTATTGATCATCAACAGCACCTACGGCCGGGCCTTCAAGGCCATCCGCGATGATGAGGTGGCCGCCGAGGCCATGGGCATCAACCTCTTCCATCACAAGGAAATGAGCTTTGTGATCAGCTGCTTCTTCGCGGGCATCGGCGGCGCGCTGCTGGCCATGTTCCAGGGCACGGTGCAGGCCAACAGCTTCAAATCGGCCATGACCTACGACGTGCTGCTGATGGTGGTCATCGGCGGCATGGGCTCGGTGAGCGGCAGCGTGATCGCCTCCTTCCTGTACATTGCCTGCTCCGAATGGTGGCTGCGCTTCCTGGATAACCCGCTGACCATCGGCTCCTTCCAGGTGCCGCTGCTGCGCTCGGGCTTCCGCATGGTGGTATTCTCCGCCGTGATCATGATCGTGGTGCTGTTCTTCCGCCGGGGCATTCTGGGCGATAAAGAGCTTTGGAACATTCGCCTGCCCAAGCAGAAAACCGGAAAGAGGGTGAAGGCATGAGCGAGAGCGTACTGCGGCTGCAGAACATCACCATGCAGTTTGGCGGCGTGGTGGCCATCAACGATCTTTCCATGCACATCGACGCAGGCGAGATCGTGGCGCTGATCGGCCCCAACGGCGCGGGCAAGACCACCGCGTTCAACTGCGTCACCGGCGTATACAAGCCCACCAACGGCGCGGTATACTTCCACGATCAGGCCATCGCCGCGGGCCATCCCCAGGGAAAAATGAAAAAGCTGTACGCCGGCGCGGACGCCGATAAATTTACCGGCATGAAGGTATCGCTGACGCCCGATCAGATCACCCGTCTGGGCATCGCCCGCACCTTCCAGAACATCCGCCTGTTCAAAAGCCAGACCGCCTTTGAAAACGTGCTGATCGCCACGCACCTGCGCCGCACCAGCAACCTGTTTACCGCCACCTTCGGCCTGAACCACAAGGAGGAAAAGGCCAACCGCCAGCGGGCCATGGAGCTGCTGGACATCGTGGGCCTGGCCGACGTGGCGGAGGAGAAGGCCACCAGCCTGCCCTACGGCATGCAGCGGCGGCTGGAGATCGCCCGCGCCCTGGCCACCCAGCCCAGCCTGCTGCTGCTGGATGAGCCCGCCGCCGGCATGAACCCCCAGGAGACCATCGATCTGGGCCTCTTTATCCAGCGCATCAAGCGCGATTTTGACCTGACAGTGTTCGTCATCGAGCATCATATGGATCTGGTCATGGGGATCAGCGACCGCATTTATGTGGTGGAGTTCGGCAAGCTGATTGCCGAGGGCACGCCCCAGGAAATCCAAAACAATCAGGCGGTCATCGACGCCTACTTGGGAGGGAATGACGAATGAGCCTGCTGTATATCAAGGATCTGCGCGTCAATTACGGCGGCATCGAGGCCATCAAGGGCATATCGCTCACCGTGGAAAAGGGCGAGATCGTCACCCTGATCGGCGCCAACGGCGCGGGCAAGAGCACCACGCTGCGCGCCATCTCCGGCCTGGTGCCCCTGCGGGACGGCACCATCACCTATGACGGTCAGGTCATCAGCGGCCAGAGCCCGCAGAAGATCGTATCCGAGGGCATCGGCATGGTGCCGGAGGGCCGCCGGGTGTTCCCCAACCTGACGGTGCTGGAAAACCTGCGCATCGGCGCTTACCTGCGCAAGGATGATCTGACCCCCGATATCGACCACGTGTACCAGCTCTTTCCCCGGCTGAAGGAGCGCTCCTGGCAGCCCGCCGGCACCCTCAGCGGCGGCGAGCAGCAGATGCTGGCCGTGGGCCGCGCCATGATGATGCGCCCCAAGCTGCTCATGATGGACGAGCCCTCCCTGGGCCTGGCCCCGCTGGTCATCCGCGATATCTTCCGCATCATCGAAAAGCTGCACGAGGAGGGCATTACCATCCTGCTGGTGGAGCAGAACGCCAATGCCGCCCTGCGCATCGCCGACAGCGCCTATGTGCTGGAAACCGGCAGCATCACCATGCACGGCACCGGCGAGGAGCTGCTCAGCAACCCCAAGGTCAAGGAAGCCTACCTGGGCAAGAGCCGCTCCTCCACGTAAGATGCGCGCTTTTTCCCCGCGGATTCATACATAAAAAACGTCGATCGTGTTTGCATGGATCGACGTTTTTTATGGGAATGGATACGAACGGGGGCCTTCTCTTTCCGAGCCGGGAAGAGAAGCAGAAAGGACTGCCTTGTGACCGCTCTTTGTTGGTTGGGGGGTAGCGTTGGGAATGTTGATTGCGTTTGTTTACGTGGCAGCCGCTGACAAATCAGCAGACACAGATCAGCCTACCCAACGCTGTCATTCAGAGCCGGCCCAATACGGATGGGCCGTGCGAAGAATCTCCCAGTGGGCGGAAATGGTGCAGAGGTATGCCGCCTGTGCTGGGAGTACTCGACCGTCTGCGGAGGGAGATCCTCCCTGCCTTTGGCAGGCGCAAGCGAACCGCCTGCGGGCGTCAGGATGACACACGCGGGGTGGGGGTGGAATGGTGGCAAATAACTTGAATCGAGCCCGACAGCAAGATTCTTCCCATACTTGGCAGGTGCAAACGAACGCTTCATTCTGAATGACAGCGTCTGGGAAGAAGAAACATGTTTTTGCCAGTTTGGTTTCGACCGTCCAGCGAGTTCCTGGACATCCGGAACACAGAAAAACCCAGCAAACCGAGCTTGCTCGGGCTTGCTGGGTTTTTCTGTGTTCAGCGGTGCGCGACGCGCACCGCGTGATCAGCGAAGCTGATCTTGCCCGGGGCCTTCCGGCCCGCCCTCTGCTGAAAACCGGCCCAAGGGCAGGTTTTCCGGGCGCTACGGGCCCGGAAATGGTGGCAGGCGTTAAAGCCTGTTGGCGGAAAGATCCGCAGCAGGAGCGGCGACAGCGCAGCCTCTTTCGGTTCCTTTCTGGGCGACAGAAAGGAACACCTTCGTTAAATCCAGTTGGCGGAAAATCCCGCAGCATTTACGGCGACAAACGCAGCCTCTTTCGGTTCCTTTCTGGGCGCCAGAAAGGAACGCCTCCGTCCGTCCCCTCCCCCGTCAAATCACTTCAACACCGCAAAGCTCTGGGCGCCGAGCTGCAGCCTGCCGTCCTTTTCCTCCGCGCTGCCGATCGCAAAGATGATCTGCTTGCCCTGGGCATCCAGCGCGGCCTCCATGGGCCGGGCGGCGGCGTTGACGGCCAGCGCCAGGCTGCCGCGGCGGTAAACCAGCGGCTGGCCGGGCTCGGCGCACAGCAGTTCAAGGCCCGCGTCCGCCTGCAGATCGGGCTGCGCGTGGCGCAGGGCCAGGATGGCGCGCACCGTCTCCAGCAGGGAATCGGGATCGCCGGCCTGCGCCTCCACCGTGGGCGCGTCGGGCGCGGGGTCCACCGGCAGGTACAGGCTGTCGGCGCAGCCCTCGGAGAAGCCCAGATTTTTGCCTCGGTTCCATTGCATGGGCGTGCGGCTGCCGGTGCGGGTGTAGCCGCCCTCCTTGGTGGGCACGTCCAGATAGCGCATGCCGATCTCATCGCCATAATACAGGAAGGGAACGCCGGGCATGGTAAACAGGAAGGCATAGGCCAGCTTCAGCTCCCGGGGCGACATATTGAAGGCCGGACGGGTGGTATCATGGTTGCAGGTGATCAGGGAAATATAGCCCAGCTCCCGGGTATCGGCGTACCAGGCCATGTATTCCCCCAGGAACTTGCTCATATCGTGGGTCGATGCGGCGCGGAAATAGCTGTTGTCCGCATCGCCGGGCTTCTTGCCCGCCTGGTTGTAATCCCGCATCAGCGCGCCATATCCATTGGTGCCCCAGTCCAGGTAAAAGTCCATATCGTACCCGGCCCGCAGCGCCTGGGGCGGGCAGCTCCACTCCGCCACCATGGCGGCGTCGGGGAACTCCGCGTCCAGCATCCGCCGCACATCCTGCCAGACAGCGCTGGTGGCGGATTTGTTTTCATCGTCATACTTGACCAGCGAGTTGGCCATATCCACCCGGAAGCCGTCGCAGCCGTGGCTGAGCCAGAAGCGCATCACATCCTTGATGGCCTCCCGGGTGGCCAGGGGGCCGGGGGCGTCCACGGGCATCTGCCAGGATTCCTCGGGCTTCAGGAAGCCGTAATTCAGCGCGGGCTGGCACTTGAAAAAGTTGAGCAGATAGGTGCCGTTGCGCTCCGCCTCGCCGCCGATCACCGGGATATTGCGGCAGCCCTGGAACCAGCCGCTGGTCCAGATATAGCGGTCGGCATAGGCGGTGGGGTTCGCCTTTTTGCTCTCCTGGAACCAGGCGTGCTCCTCGCTGGTATGGCCGGGCACCAGATCCAGCAGCACGCGGATGCCCTTCTCATGGGCGATATGGAACAGGCGGTACAGATCGTTGTTGGTGCCGTAGCGCGGGGCCACCTTTTTGTAATCCCGCACGTCGTAACCGGCATCCTTGAAGGGCGAATCAAAGCAGGGATTGATCCACAGCGCGTTGCAGCCCAGGCCCTTGATATAATCCAGCTTTTCGATGATGCCGTTGATATCGCCGATGCCGTCGCCGTTGGTATCGTAAAAGGACTGGGGATAGATCTCATAAAAAACGGTGTCTTTGAGCCATTTTGCGGGCATAAGCAGGCCTCCTTTTGTTATTTGAGCGGCTGGCCGTCGTAGCCGACGCCGAAGCCGAAATCATAAGCATTGCCGAATTCATCCACATAGGGCGCGATATCCAGGGCCTTATCCTCGCAGTGCGCTTCCACCGCGGCCATATCCCGGGGCATCTGGAAGGGCAGCCGGCCCGCGGGCGCATAGCGGCCAAAGATTACGTCCAGCACCGCCCCGCGGGAAACGCCGTAATCGATGACCAGGGCGTCGGCCTGGGCCTCAAACTCGCCCACCACCATGGGGTTGGCCAGCGTTTCCACCACGATGACCGGCTTCTCCCCCATGGCCCGGCGGCAATCCAGGATGTTATCCAGGTCGCGCTCGTTATAGGCGGTATTGGTCTTGCCCCGGTAGCCGCGGTCGGTGAAGGGCTCCCGGAAATCGCCGCCGGCAATGCTGTGCTCCCGGGCGGTTTCCGCGGTATAGGGGCGGTACTGCAGGGTGATGGGCAAATAACCGTTGCCGCCCGCGGCGCGGTCCTCCTTGGAATAGGGGTTGCAGGCCGGGCTCTCGGCAAACACGATGGCCACGTCGGCCTGCTCCGGGCTGTCCACCCGCACGCCGTAGCGGGCGATGACCGCGTCGGTCACCGGGTCGATCTCCTGGGCGGGCACATCGCTGCGCACAAAGCTCTTGGAGGGGCCGATATGCCGCCTGGGCACGTAGATTTTGAGCCCTTCCTGCAGCGGCAGGCAGCCGGCGCGGTTCTTGAGCAGGGTTACGCTGCGGCGCTGGGCCTCCAGGCCGTGGCGCTGGAACTCCTCGCAGCCCACGATGCGCACGGACTCCGCCGGATCCAGATAGGGATCCTCAAAGAGCCCGCAGCGGAAGATATTGATCAGCAGCCGCTGGGCCGATTGCTCCATGCGGGCGCGCATGGCTTCCTCGCCGATCTGCTCGCAGCCCAGGCGGTATGCCTCCAATACGGGCGCGGGATCGTTATTGCCGCCAAACTGATCCACGCCGTTCAGGATAGCCACCAGCATGCGCTGGGCCTCGCTCATGCCCTCCATGTTATAGCAGCGGCTGCCGAAGGCGTCGATCTCCGGGTCGGGATCCTGGGTGATGCCCCAATCGGTGCACACCACGCCGTTATAATGCTGCTGGCCGCGCAGGATATCGCGGATCAGGTAAGCGCTGTAGCTGTTGCCCACGTTCTTTCCGCTGGGGTCCAGGCCCCAGGACACGGTGTAATAGGGCATTACGGCAGCGGCGCAGCCCGTAGGGCCGTCCAGATGGAAGGCGGCCTCGGTGAAGGGCCTGCGGTGCTCGTCCCCGTTGCCCGCCGGATACACGGCGTACTTGCCGTAGGCGTAATGCGCGTCACGGCCGCCCTCGCCGCTGCCGCCGCCGGGCCAGTGCTTGACCATGGTATTGACGCTGTCCCGGCCCCAGCCATCCGGCGCGCCCTCGGTGGTCTGCATGCCATCGCAGTAGGCGCGCACGCGCTGGAGCACGCCCGCCGTATCCATGCCCAGGGTATCCATAAAGCGCATCCACCGGGGCTCGGTGCACAGATCGATCTGCGGGCCCAGCGCTGTGGTGATGCCCATGGCGCGGTACTCCCGGGAGGCGTCCCGGGCAAACTGCGCCACCACCCCGGGATCGAAGCAGGCTGCAAAGCCCACGCCCTCGGGCCATTTGCTCACGTCGGTGCCCGCGGTTTTGAACTCCGCCCCGCTGTCCCGGGCGCCGTTGCGCGGGTCGGAGGAGATATTGACCGGGATGCCCAGGGGCAGCCCCTCAGCCATGCGCTGCAGGTTATTGCTCCAGCGCGCGGCAGTATCGGCGTCCTTGACCGTCATCAGCAGGATATGGCGGATGTGATCCCGCATGAGAAAATCCTTCTGCTGGTCGGACAGATCGGAGGGCGCGCAGCCGCTCTGCTCCCAGCTCTGGCCCCCGAAGGTGCCGTTGAACATCCCGCCCCGGGGCGGCACCACCTGATGGCTGGAATAGAGCATGAGCCCCGCGATCTGCTCCACGGTCAGCCGGGAGGCCAGGTCTGCAGCCCGCTCCCCGGCGCTCAGCCGCCAATCCTCATAGGGCAGCAGCTGCCCCGTCCGCGCCAGATCCTTAAAATACAGTCCGTCCTGCTCGATCAGCTTTACGCCGCTTTCCTCATGCCAGGCCAGGGTTTTGCCCTCCGGCTGAAAGAGCCGGTGCAGGCCGTTTTGCACCGTTTCATTGGGTTTCATGGCGGAACCTCCTCGCGGTCTTTTGTTTCTGATTATCTGCGCCTATTATACCTGAAATTATCCCGGCTGGCAACCGATCCCTTTGAAAATGCGCGGATAAATTGGGATTTGACGGGGAGGGGTACGCTTCTCTTTTGAGTCAAAAGAAAGCGCACCGCTGAACAAGAGAAAAATCCGGAAAAATCAAACGAGCTTGATTTTTCCGGATTTTTCTCTTGTTCTTTTTGCCCGGGAACTCGCTTGGCGGCTATGAGCCAAACTGGCGGAAACAAGTTTGTTCTTCAATTCAAGTTAGTTCGCCCGTTGAGAGTCCAGAGGGCCGAAGGTCCTTTGGCGCAGAGCTCGAGGCCGCGGAGGCCTCGAACGTTCCCCTCTCCCCGTCAAATTCCAATTTCCAGCGCATCGTTTCCATTTTGTCGCAAGGTATGGTATAATATGGAATGAATATGCAAACGAAAGCGAGTGGATCGATTTGCGCGATTTGCTGAATCTGTTCTGGACCTTTGCCAGGATCGGCTGCGTCACCTTTGGCGGCGGCTACGCCATGCTGCCCATCCTGGAGCGCGAGCTGGTGGACAAGCGCGGCTGGACCACCATGGACGACCTGCGGGATTATTTTTCCATCGGCCAGTGCACGCCGGGGATCATCGCCCTGAACGTGTCCACCTTTATCGGCCAGAAGCGCAGGGGCGTGGCCGGGGCCATCGCCGCCACCACGGGCTTTCTTTCCGGCCCCATCGTGATCATCCTGATCATCGCTGCCTTCCTCAAAAACTTTGCGCAATTGGAAGTGGTGCAGCACGCCTTTGCGGGCATCCGCGTATGCGTATGCGTTCTGATCCTGCAGGCGGTGCTGCGGCTGTGGAAAAAATCGGTGGTGGATCCCTTTACCCTGGCGCTGTACCTGATCATATTCGCGCTGAACGCCTTCTCCGGCCTGCTGCCGGTCAAGCTTCCCGCCGCCCTGCTGGTGGTGCTGGCGGGCTGCGCGGGCATTGCCGCCTCCACGCTTAAGAACCGCGGGAAAGGGGCGGATAAAAAATGACCCTGCTCCGCCTGATGTACGAGTTTGCCAAGACCGGCCTGTTCTCCGTGGGCGGCGGCCTGGCTACCCTGCCCTTCCTGTACGAGATCTCCGATAAAACCGGTTGGTTTACCCATGCCGATATCGCCGATATGATCGCCGTATCGGAGTCCACCCCCGGCGCCATCGGCATCAACATGTCCACCTACGCCGGGTTCACCACGGCGGGCATCCTGGGCGGCTTTCTGGCCACGCTGGGCCTGGCGCTGCCCTCGGTGATCATCATATTGATCATCGCCAAATTCCTGGAAAAATTCCGGGATAACCGGCTGGTGGAGGGCGCGTTTTACGGGCTGCGGCCCGCCTCCATCGCCATGATCACCGCCGCCGGGCTGAACGTGGCCCGGGTGGCGCTGGTCAATATCCCCGCCTTCCAGGCCAGCGGCTCGCTGGGCGACCTGTTCATCTGGAAAGCGCTGATCCTGGGCATAGCGATCTTTATCGGCCAGCGCAAGCTGAAGTGGCACCCGGTGGTCTTTATCGCGATCTCGGCGGCGGTGGGGATCCTGTTCAAGTTCTGATCTCCCCGCGCCCATTGCTTACGAATGGAGGAAAAACGCCATGTCCCGTACCGCTGCGGAAAACGCTCTCAAGGAAGCCGGCTTTCTGGATCGGCTGATCGTGATGGAGGCCAACACCGCCACCGTGCAGCTGGCCGCCGAAGCCCTGGGCGTGGAGCCTGGGCGCATCGCCAAAACCCTCTCCTTTATCGTCCGTGATCAGCCGCTGCTGGTGGTGGCGGAGGGCACGGCGCGCATCGATAACGCAAAGTTCAAGCAGTCCTTCGGCGCCAAGGCCAAAATGATCCCGCCCGAACAGGTGGAAGCGCTGGTGGGCCATGCCCCCGGCGGTGTTTGCCCCTTCGGGCGCAGGGAGGGCGTGCCGGTCTACCTGGATGTAAGCCTGCGCCATTTCGACCCCGTATACCCCGCCGCCGGCGACGACCACACCGCCGTGCGCCTGGCGCTGAGCGAGCTGGAAGCCGCCATGCAGCCCGTCGGCTGGGTGGACGTGACCAAGGAGTAAGCTGCAGGCGATCTTTTGATGCTGACAAATTAGGATTTGACGGGGAATGGGAAACGTTCGAGGCCTCCGCGGCCTCGAGCTCTGCGCCAAAGGACCTTCGGCCCTTTGGAATCCCAACGGGCGAACTAACTTGAATTGA
>CADAHU010000080.1 GCA_902787835.1 uncultured Eubacteriales bacterium | reverse complement strand
CTGAAACAAAACACTTACCTATGTGCTGAAACAAAACACTTACCTATGTGCTGACACAACAACACAACAACTTCAACTAATAACTATCAACTAATAACTATCAACTCCGTCCCCCCACCCCCTGTACATCGCCTCGGCGGCGAGGACCGCGGCGCGGCGCTGCCGGGGCCAGAGGAAGGCCGGGGCCTGCCAGCCGCCGTCCAGGGCGATCTCCAGCGCCTGGAGCATGGGGCGATCCGGGCCGTAAAGGCGCAGGCCGGGCAGGGCGGGGAGCAGCCCCCGGGCGGACAGGGCGCGCTGGGCGGGCTCGGCCGTCAGGAAATCCAGCAGCGCTTCCCCCTCCGGCCCCAGGGCCATGCCGTAGAGCGCCAGATCGGTGGCGGGGCAGGCGGCGGCCAGGCGGAAGCCCACGCCCCGGGCCTGGGCGGCGCGGGCCTGGGCTATGCTGAGCAGCGCGGGCTCGCCCGCCAGGAAGCGCCGCAGCACCTCCGCCTCCGGGGCGAACCTTGCGCCGGCAGGCGCGCCCATCTCCTGCAGCGCCAGCGCCCCAAAGCCCTCCGGCGCCCAGAAGGCCTCGGGCCAATCCGCCTCCGCCGGGCGGGGCGTGGCCGCAGGGTCCGGGGTGGGCGATACCCCCAGCAGGCTGCCGGGCCGGGCGGTGGCCGCCTCCCCATCGGGGATCAGCAGGGCGTAGCCCGAGCGGCACAGCGGCACGGCAGGGCCGGGCGGCGCCTCCACCTCCGCGGAGAACGCCAGCAGATCCGGCGGCGTATCCAGCTCCGCGGCCAGCGCGGCGGCGGATACCGTGCGCAGCCATACCCGGGCCCCCGGGTTCTGCCGCCCGTAGGCCGCCGCCCGCTCCCGCAGCCAGTCCGCCGCCCCGGGCAGCTCCCCCGCGTACCATACCGTGATCAGCCGCCGCCGCGCCGTGCGCACCCCCGGCGGTGTCCCGTTATTTTTTGTATGCAGCATGGGCAAAGCCGCCGCCAGCAGCGCCGTCATCCCCAGCGCTCCCAGGCACAAAAGGGCTTTTCTGCTCCGTTTGGACATCCGCTGATCCCTCCTTTTAAGAAAAAATATAAAATTTTTTGCTATTTTATTACATTTAAGTATTGAAAGTATGACTTTTTTGTAATAAGATAAGGGTGGCTTCAAGTCAATTTATGCGGAAGGAGGCGGGCGTATGAGCAGAAAAGGCTTTGGCTTTTGGCTGCGCGCGCTGTGCCTGAGCCTGGCGCTGATGCTGCTGCCCTTTACCTATCCCTCCGCGGAGGCCGGCACCAGCTATATAAAAACCACGGCCAGCAACGTAAACGTGCGCAAATCCGCCTCCACCAGCGCCAGCACCCTGGGCCAGGTGCCCAAGGGCGCGGTGCTCAAATCCAAGGGAAGCACCACCAAGAACGACGTGAAATGGTATAAGGTGGTCTATAAAAACAGCACCGGCTATATCATGGCCAAGTACTGCAAATCCTCCAACTCCACCGAGTACAACTATTATGTAAACAAGGGGTCCTCCTCTTCTTCGTCCTCGTCTTCCTCCTCGTCGTCCTCTTCCTCCTCGGTGAGCAAGGGCACGCTGGCCACCACCAAAAAGGATAAGGTGATCATGCGCGCCGCGGGGATGTCGAGCGGCAAGGAGGTCATGGTGATCCGCACCAAGGGCACCCTGGTGACCCTGCAGGGCAAGACCAACAAATCGGACGGCTACACCTGGTACAGCGTCAAGGCGGACGGCAAAAGCGGGTGGATCCGGGGCGATCTGCTGCACATCCTGAGCAGCAGCGAGGCCGCGGCCTATAAGGATACCAAATCCAGCGGCAGCAAAACGCTGTACGTGCCCGAGCTGATCGACTGGAACAACGGCGGCATCAAAAAAATCTTCTATAAGGGCTGCGTGGCCACGCTGACCGACGTAAAAACCGGCATCAGCTTTAAGATCAAGCGCTGGTCCGGCGGCCTGCACGCCGACGTGGAGCCGCTGACCGCCTCCGATACCGCCAAGATGTGCAAGGTGTACGGCGTCAAAAACGCCCAGGCCATCAGCGATAAAAACCTGTACCAGCGCCGCTCCGTGCTGATCACCGTGGGCGGCCATACCTACGCCGCCTCCATGTACGGCGTGCCTCATAACTATCCCGAGGGCGATACCCTGCCGGATAACAAATTCAACGGCCAGTTCTGCATCCACTTTGTAAACAGCAAGGTGCACAAGAGCAAAAAGGTGGACAGCGCCCATCAGCGCGCCATCCAGTACGCCTATACCTACGGCATGTCGGTGCTCAAAAAATACGGCTACAGCTTCCGCAACCCCTGAAAATGGAAAAATGTCCGAAAGTTTTCAAAAATATTTCGGCCATCGCTTGACTTTGTAACAAATGCGTAATACAATAGAGATGGAATATTCTGCGCCCCGGTGCGCGTTACGAGGTGGCATTATGAAACAATGCAAGCAATACCGGTTCATGGCGATCCGCCGCGTGCTCAGCGCGGCGCTGGCTCTTGTGCTGGCCTTCAGCCTGCTGCCCGTGCAGGCCGATGCGCCGGTGGGCAACTACGTCAGCCCCGGGAGCGCCAGCGTAAACTATTACAGCTATAACGGCAGCAGCCTCAGCAGCCTGGGCTTGCTGAACATCAACAGCGCCTACCTGGTCACCGGCACGGAGACCATCAACGGCGTTACCTATTATATTATCACCGTGGGCGGCACCAGCTGCTATGTAAAGAGCAGCAACGTGTCGGTGACCGCCACCGACGCCATTGTGGACGCCCCCGCCGCCGTGCCCGCCACGCCGGTGGAGACCAACACCAGCAGCGCCGGCAGCAACGATCCCATCGGTACGCTGGTGATCACCCCCGCGGGCACCACCAACATGCGCTCCTCGGCCCATATGCTCAGCGGCAATATCGTGGCCAAGATCCCGCAGAATACCGTGCTTTCCATCTACGGCACGGTGGTCCCGCCCAGCGGCAACCATGTTTGGTATTACTGCTTTGATCCGGCCAGCGGCCAGTATGGCTACATCGTGGATGACTGCGTGCGCGTGCAGTCGCTGGTCAGCGGCGCCGTGGTGGCCGAGCTGCCCGACCGCAGCCCCCTGGCCGGCGCGCCCACGGCTGATCCCGCCCTGGCGGGCAGCACCGTGATCGGCTACATCCGCATTACCCCCAGCGGCAAAACCAACATCCGCAAGACCGCCAAGACCGACGTGAAAAACGTGGTGGCCCAGGCCCAGCAGAACGACATCCTGCCCTACTACGCCGTAAGCGTGGTAAACGGCGATACCTGGTATTATGTATACTACCAGCCCACCGCCAGCTTCGGCTACGTGCTGGGCAGCTGCGCCCAGGTGACCGATAACACCAACGCCACCACCATCGCCACCGCCATCCCCGGAGCCACCGCCGCGCCGGTAAACTTTACCAACTCGGTGCAGGGGTATATCCGCTTCACCGCGGGCGGCGTCAACCTGCGCAAATCCGCCAGCAGCGGGGCAAAAGTGGCGGGCCGCTTCGATAAGGACGAGGTGACCCCCTATTACGGCGTTACCAACAGCGATAACCATACCTGGTACCAGGTCAGCAAGGATGGCGTGACCGGCTATGTGATGGGCGATTTCTGCGTGGTGGTGAGCAATACAAACAGCGCCACCGTCTCCCCCGGGGCCACCGCCGCCCCCGCCACCGTGCTGGGCTACCTGATGACCACCACCGATAAGGTGTACGTGCGCAAAAAGGCCAGCACCTCCGCCGGCGTATACGGCCAGGTAAAGACCGCGGGCACCGTGCTGCCCATCGCCGGCCCCGCCGTTACCGGCGCGGGCGTCACCTGGTACCCCGTCACCTTTGAGGGCAACATCGGCTACATCCACGGCAGCTATGTCTCCGTGCTGAACAACGATCAGGCCGCGGCCTACCAGAACGGCCAGCCGCTGCCCACCGCCACCCCCGCGCCCACCGCGGCGCCCAAGGCGGTGGATTATATCCAGACCACCACCGATAAGGTGTGGATCCGCTCCGCCCCCTCCACCGCCGCCAGCACCAAGGGACAAGCCCTGCTGGGCGCTGTGTTCCACTTTACCGGCATGACCACCGGCGGCGGCGTGCAGTGGTACAAGATCGAATACGCCGGCGCGACCTGCTACATCATGGCCAAGTTCTGCCGGGTGATGAACGACGCGGAATACGCCGCCTACGCGGGCTCCGTAACCCCGGTGAACGGCGGCGCGGCCACCGCCACCCCCGTGGATAACAGCGGCATGAGCAACACCGCCATCACCACCATGGCCAAGGTCATCGTGCGCGCCGAGGGCCGCTCCGGCGGCAAGCAGGTGGGCCTGCTGTACCGCGAGGGCGCGGTATGCACCCTGCTGGGCGCCACCAACATCGCCAACAACTACACCTGGTATAACGTCAGCGTAAACGGCATCACCGGCTGGATCCGCGGCGATCTGCTGCGCATCCTGACCAAGGCCGAGGCCGAAAACTACGCCGCCACCGGCTCCACCGGCGGCAGCACCTCCACCGGCACCCTGCGCTCCATGACCGGCGGCAGCTCCATCAAGGTGACGCTGTACAAGCCCGAGCTCATCGACTGGAACACCGGCGGCATCCAGACCATCTTCGGCAAGGGCGATACCGCCATCGTAACCGACGTGCGCACCGGCATCAGCTTCCAGGTGCGGCGCTGGTCCGGCGGCGACCACGCCGACGTGGAGCCCCTGACCTCCGCCGATACCGCCGCCATGTGCAAGATCTACGGCGTATCCAAGGCCCAGGATATCAGCGATAAGAACCTGTACCAGCGCCATCCCATCCTGGTGACCCTGAAGGGCCACAGCTACGCCGCCTCCATGTTCGGCATGCCGCACAACTATCCCGCCGGCGATACCATCGCCAACAACAACTTTAACGGACAGTTCTGTATCCACTTTGTCAACAGCCGCGTGCATAAGACCGATAAGGTGGACAAGGATCACCAGGCCGCCATCATGTATGCCTACGAGCATGCGGCGGAGCTGCTGGGCATCAACTAAAACCATGCAAAACAATACCGTACTCATCATCGGCGGCGGGGCGTCTGGCCTCGCCGCCGCCATCGTTGCGGCCCAGGGGGGCCAGCGCGTTACCGTACTGGAGCGCGGCGACCGGGTGGGCAAAAAGCTGCTGGCCACCGGCAACGGCCGCTGCAACCTGGCCAACACCGGCGCGCCGGCATACTTTGGCGACGCCGCCTTTGCGGCCGAGGTGCTGCGGCAAATGCCCGTCAGCCAGGTGCTGCGCTTCTTTCACGCGCTGGGCCTGCCCACCCGGGAGGATCCCTCCGCCCGCGTGTACCCCGGCTGCAACCAGGCCGCCGCGGTGCTGGACCTGCTGCGGGCGCAGCTGGAGGCCCTGGGCGTGCGCGTGATCACCCAGGCGGAGGTCCGCGCCCTGAAGCGGACGGAGAAGGTCTGGCGGGCCGAGACCGGCCAGGGGTCCTTCACCGCCGACCGGGTCCTGGTATGCTGCGGCGGGCTGGCCGCGCCCAAGCTGGGGGCGGCAAACGCCTACAGCCTGCTCACCGATCTGGGCTGCCGCCTGATCCCCACGTCCCCGGCGCTCAGCCCCCTGGAAACGGAAAAAGCCCCCTTGAAGGGGCTTTCGGGATTGCGGCTGCCGGCGACGGTAACGCTGTGCGACGGGAAACGGCCCGTGGACGCCGCCCAGGGCGAGATCCTGTTTGCCGATTACGGCGTCAGCGGCGTCTGCGCCATGCAGATGGCCAGGGCGGCGGGGGAATTATTGCGCAGGCGGCGCGAACCCATGCTGTATATCGACTTCTCCCCCACGCTGGCGCTGGAGGAGAACCGCATGCGCCGCATCCCCGCCCGGGATCCGCTGTACAACCGGGAAAACGTGCGGCAATGGCTGGCCGGACGCCCGCTGGGCGATCCCCTGCTGGGGGCGCTGCCCCGGGTGCTGCGGGAGCGGCTGCGGGCCGCGGGCGGCGATATGGCGGAATTGCTGTGCGCCTATCCGCTGCGGGTCACCGGCGTAAAGGGCTACGATCAGGCCCAGGTGACGGCGGGGGGCATCGACTGCGCCGATTTTGACCCCGCCACCCTGATGCACCGCCGTCTGCCCGGGCTGCACGCCTGCGGGGAGATCCTCAATGTGGACGGCGACTGCGGCGGCTTTAACCTGATGTTCGCCTTCGCCACCGGCATCCTGGCAGGCAGGGCCTCAGTCTGACGGCATGGCGCCGATGGCGGAGAGCAGCTTTTCCAGGTTTTCCGGCTTTGTGGCCCAGCTGGTGCAGATGCGCATCACGTGGCGGCCGTCCTCCAGCTTTTGCCAATGGGAGAGGGCAAAATCCCGCTCCAGCCAGGCGCGCTGGGCCTCGGTCAGGATGGGGAACTGCTGGTTGGTGGGAGAATCGATGTACATTTGCACCCCGCGGCTTTGCAGCGCCGCCCGGACGCGCAGGGCGTCGGAAACCGCCCCGGCGGTGATGCGCTGATACAAATCATCCGTGAACAGCGCCTCAAACTGGATGCCCAGCAGCCGGCCCTTGGCCAGCATGCCGCCCCGCTGCTTGATATGGTAGCGGAAATCCTTTTGCAGCGCGGGGGCCGCGATCACCACCGCCTCGCCCAGCAGCGCGCCGCACTTGGTGCCGCCGATGTAAAACACATCGCACAGCCGGGCCAGATCGGGCAGCGTCACGTCGCCCGCCGCCAGGCCGTAGCCCAGCCGCGCCCCATCCAGGAACAGCGGCAGCTGATATCTGCGGCAAACCTCGCTCAGGGCGGTTAGCTCCTCCAGGCTGTACAGTGTGCCGAACTCCGTGGGATGGCTGATGTACACCATGCCGGGCTGGACGATGTGCTCAAAGGCGCTGTCGGCGTAGTGGTTTTCCACATACTCCGCCACCTGGGCGGCGGTGATTTTGCCGTCCTTGTGGGGCAGGCCCAGCACCTTATGGCCGCTGGATTCCACCGCGCCGGTCTCATGCACGTTGATATGCCCGGTGGCGGCGCACAGCACGCCCTGATGGGGGCGCAGGATGGCGGCGATCACCGTCATATTGGCCTGGGTGCCGCCCACCAGAAAATGCACGGCGGCCTCCGGGGCCTGGCAGGCCGCGCGGATCAGCGCCCTGGCGCGCTCGCAGTGGGCGTCCTCGCCGTAGCCGGCGGTCTGCTCCATATTGGTGCGAGCCAGCGCCTCCAGGATCGCCGGATGCGCACCCTCCACATAATCACAGTCAAAACGGATCATATCGCTGCTCCTTTTTGATTAAAACTTAGAAAACCGGTTTATTATACCATGGGGTCCGCGGCGGCGCAACCGGAAGGCGGCGTCGTTGTAAAAAACGGGCAAACATGCTACAATAGGGGCAAAAGGAAGGGAGGGCTCCGCGGATGACGGGAACCATTTATACCCAGGAAGCGCTGATTTCCATCATCGTTCCGCTTTTAAAAAAATACCGTGCGGAGAAGGCGCTGCTGTTTGGCTCCTATGCGCGGCGGGAGGCCGACCATCGCTCCGATATCGACCTGCTGGTAATCGGCGGCGATGCCTTTGAGCCCACCGACGTTTTCAGCATGGCGGAGGATCTGCACCGCGCCACCGGCAAGGCGGTGGATGTTTACGAGCTGCGCGAGGTGGACCAGGGCAGCGAATTCTACCGGGCGATCCTGCGGGAGGGGGTGCCCATCGCGGCATGAGATATACGGATTCGCAGCGTTTGGAGCGCATGATCTCCACAGCGAGAAAACTGCTTGACTATATTGATGGCAATAAAATCACGCAGGATGAAATCCTGGATCAGGAGCCGCTGCGCTGGGCGATCACCACGCCGCTGTACAATATCGGCGGGCAGGCCTACAAACCTGAGCGACGCATTCAAGGAAGCCTACGGCGATATTCCGTGGAACAAGATTTCCGGTTTGCGGCATCGCCTGGTGCACGACTATGAGAACACAAATTGGTCGCTGATCTGCACGATTTTATTTGATGTGCTGCCGGGCTTTTTATCGGCGATGGAAAGAATCCAGGAACAGGCCCGGCCTGAATGAGGTACTGTATGCGAAAGATTTTTTGTCTGCTGCTTTTGCTCTGCCTGCTGCCGCTGCCCGCGCTGAGCGAGGCGGAGGATACCCTGCCGGAGGCGCTGCGGGTCAGCGAGACCATCGAGACCCAGTCGCTGAAGGGCAGCGTTTATGTGAACACCGCCTATCCGCATACCGCCAACGCGGCGGTGGACGGGGAAATGGCGCAGCTGCTGGACGCCATGCGGGAGCGCGCCCTGCCCAGCCTGCCCAAAAAGGCGGGGAACAGCAAGGAGGGCGCGTACCTGGACGTGCAGCCCTCGGTGTACCGCACGGGCAGCAGCTGGATGAGCTTCCTTTCCACCGCCATCATCCGCGACAGCCGCAAGCAGACCTATGTGGATTTTGACGCCCGGGCCTATGATATCGCCACGGGCCGCAGGCTGACGCTGCACGACGTGCTCCGCGACGAGGACGGCTGGCGGATCGTGGGCGAGGCCGTGCGGGCGCAGCTGGAAGCCTATTTTCCCGACGAGGCGGCCTCCCAGGCGGAGCTGGATTCCCTGAGCAGCCCGGCGTCGCTGGAGTTTGCGGGCTTTACGCTGAACACCGCCTTTTTGATGCTGCATTACCGGGCGGACAGGCTGTACGCCGGTAAAACCACGCTGATGCACGTGCGCATCCCCTATACCGATCTGGCCGGGCATATGACCGAGGAAGCCCTGCGGCAGACCGATAACAGCATGCGCAAGCTGGTCGCCCTCACCTATGACGACGGCCCCGTGGTAGGCCGCACCATGCGCGTGGTGCGCAACCTGCGGGCCGGTGGCGCCAACGCCACCTTCTTTATCGTGGGCGAGCGCATCCATTACTGCCCCAATGAGGTGACGCTGGTGCACGATACCGGCTTTGACGTGGCCAGCCACAACTGGGTGCACGTGTACAAGAACGCCAACCGCGGCAAGGTGATCCAGTACCGGGACAAGCTGAACGCCGAGCTGTACAAGTATATCGGCACCGGCGTGCGCATCATGCGCGCCCCCGGCGGGCACGAGCAGATCTTTATCGATGAAAACGTGAACCTGCCGCTGATCCATTGGTCCACCATCAGCAAGAGCAAGGATAACAAGGTGACCGATCCCGCCGCCGAGGCCCGCCGCCTGGCCAGCGGAGCCAAGGACGGGGATATCATCCTGCTGCACGATATTTACGTGGGCACCGATAAAATGGCCCATACCCTGCCCGGGCTGCTGGCCGACCGGGGCTTCCTCTGCGTTACGGTGGAGGAGCTGTTCGCCGCCAAGGGGCTGCCGCTGCTGCCCAACGAGGTATACTGGGATACCCGCAATAACGAAAGCAAGCATTGACAGGCCGCCCCGGATCTGGTAAAATAACAGGTACGAAAAACCGAAATATCCAAGCTGAAAAGGAGAGATTGTTCGATGGCTATTCAGTTAATAGAATATCCCACGCCCGGCTCCAACCTGCCCCTGCGCGTTTGCCGTGGGCATTTTGCCACCAGCCACAGCCACATCAATTATTATATCGATCTGACCCTGACCAAGCACCGCCTCAGCGAGGCCCGCGAGGCCGCCGCCGAGCTGTGCGGCTCCTTCCGCACCTCCACCGTGGTGGATACCATCCTGTGCCTGGACGGCACCGAGGTGGTGGGCGCCTGCATGGCCAGCGAGCTCACCAAGGCCGGCTTCACCAATATGAACGCCCACCGCACCATCTATGTGGTTACCCCGGAGCACACCGCGGGCAGCCAGCTGATCTTCCGCGATAACAGCGCGCCCATGATCGTGGGCAAGCACGTGCTGGTGCTGGCCGCCTCCGTTACCACCGGCTTTACCGCCCGCGCCGCCATCGAGGCCATCCGCTATTACGGCGGCATCCCCGTGGGCATCTGCGCCATCTTCGCCAGCGTAAAGGCCTGCGAGGGCTTCCCGGTCACCAGCATCTTCAATACCGATAACGTGCTGGACGATTACGAGAGCCGCGACGCCCATGACTGCCCCCTGTGCAAGGCCGGCTACAAGATTGACGGCCTGGTAAACGCCCACGGCATCTCCACCTTCTAAAGGGGGATACGCGCTTTCTTCTGAGAAGAAAGCTGCAAAGAAGCAGCCGGTGAACCGGGTTGAATCGGCGAACAGACTTGTTTCCGCCAGTTTGTATTCGGTCGCCAAGCGAGTTCCCGGACAACAGAACACAGAAAAAACGCCTCAAAAACAAGCTTGCTTGCTTTTGAGGCGTTTTTTCTGTGTTCAGCGGTGCGCTTTGCGCACCGCATGGCCAGCTTCGCTGGCCTTGTCCGGGAACGGTGGCACACGTCAAAGCCCGTTGGCGGAAAAAACAGCAGCAGCAGTGGCCACAAACGCAGCCTTCTTCGGTTCCTTCTTGGGTAGCGTCTGCCAAAGGCAGACTGAGGATGGGCGATTCCGCGAATCGCCATCCGAAACCCGCGCTTGC